>WJLZ01000173.1 GCA_014728215.1 Chitinivibrionales bacterium | reverse complement strand
TACTGCCTTTATGAAAAAAACTCAAAAAAAAGCGGATAAAAAGTTCGTTCATCCAATTCAAAAAAATGAGTTGCAGCGTCTTATGAAAAAATTGAACGATTTGCATGCATCCGAACATGCTGCACAGCCGAAACAATAAACGCTTACTAGCTTTACTTTTTTTCCATCCCTGATACAAAACCGCATGCATCCAGAATCGCTCTGCCCCGATGCTGCCAGGTGTGATTTTTAACAAGGATATCTCTCGAGAAATTTGCAGATGTATGAGAGTTCAAAAACGCAATAGCCTCACTTAGTGCTGATTTTATTTCATCGATAAAGGGTTTTTCGGGATCATAGAGAAACGCACTGGGGAGTTCACTGCATATTTCTTTGATCTGCCCAAGTCGAGGCGCGATTATTATTTTGTCTAGCGCCAGTGCCTCGAACATTTTCATCGGAGAAAAGTAAAAGATCGGCATTGTTGGATAGGGCATAATCACTATATCGGCCAGGTCGATAAAATGTGCCATTTCCGAATGGGCGACCTGGCCGGTTGCGCATATTTTATTTTTTCTTATCAATGCAGGTAGTTTAAGGTACTCACCACTGTTCTTATCGGGCCCCTTGCCAATTATCAGGAAAAATGTATCATAATAAAAATTGAGAACATCAGGGATTGCAGCGATCAGGGTATTAATCCCGTGCCAGCCTGCCTGGGTTCCCGAATATGCCACGACAATATCTTTGTTTCCAATGCTGAGTTTTTTTCTATTCTTGGATCTGAATTCTTCCGGAGCCGGTTTGAATTCATCCGGATCAGCGGCATTAGGGCACATGAACAGGCGGTTTTCTTTGACTTTGTGATCAATCCAGTATTTTCTGCATTCTTCAGAAATAACAAGAACAGCATCGGCCATACGTGTTCGCCAGGTAACAAATGGACGTACCAGGTGGGTTGGAATGTTATTAAACCAGTCAAATTCTTCTGCGATGCCGTCGTTATCAATAATAAACGGTATTCTTAACAATGCGCAGGATATTGGAAATGAAATCACATGATCGGGCCGCACAATAACTACCGCAGGCTTTGTTTTGAGCAGGATACATAATTCAGCAAAAAGAAATTTCAATGAACTGAGCACATAAAAAAGCAGTTTGACGGCTTTGTAAGCCTGGTTTATGGATGTAGTAATTTCTTCAGCAGGCTTAAAGCTTGAATATTTATATTCTCCTCCAGTCGCAAATGTATTCTTTGATTTGATTTTGAATTGCTGTGTTTCAGAAGCTTTGATTTTGTCAAAAAATTGTTTGCCCGGTCCGAATTCCTTATCTAAAAAATAAACCAATACATTGCGGCCTTCTTTACTTACTGCACGTGCCAGTTCAAACATGCGGATTAATGGACCGGGAGACTTACCGCTGGAATAATAGAAAAACAGTATTGTCTTTTTGCTGTAAGCTAATCTTGCAGTCCCCGGCGTAGCAACTTCTCCTAAAAACTAATCGTTTATATCATCATTACGGCTCAAAAAACAAGAATATACTAATAATCTGTTAAGAAATGCTTAGATCAATGTTAGGATTTTTATAGTGCAAACCCTAACAAAAAAGCAATATTTTTATCGTTGTTTCAACATTCTTTAATATTTATTTTTAAGGTTTGCAGACCCCTTAGCGCAGGACCTGCACCTGAATCAAACTTTTTTCAATAGAAAAGGCCAATATTGTATGTATTCACCTGTCACAAGAGCAGCAACCCGAATCGCCCGAACAATTCTTCCCGTTTCGATAAGGCGGCCATTCGGTCGATTTGTCTATCGCACGAATTTATTTTGGTTGTCAAGCATATTCAAGCAAAGCGTCGAAAAAAAATACGCCGGCATAGCAGCAGACACCGGAATCCCTTTTATGAACCTTGGTTATTATGACCAGGAATTACAAAAGCAATTGCACTTAAAAAACGACGATGAACCCTGGCGCTATAATATTCAATTGTACCACCATCTGGCCGCCGGCATTGATTTGACAAACAAAAATATCCTTGAGATTGGATGTGGGAACGGCGGGGGATGTTATTATCTGGCAAACTATCATTCTCCTCAGAACGTGGTAGGTATGGACCTATCATCGGACAATGTTGAATTCTGCCGTAAAAAACATGGAAACTATGCCTTATTCATAAAAGGCGACGCGGAAAGAATAAGCAGGCACCTTACTGCCGATGTACCCGGGTCATATGATGTTGTATTTAACATAGAATCATCCCATCACTATCCGAATATAGACAGGTTCTTTTCTGAGGTTGCAAAGGTGCTTGTATCCAATGGTATTTTCTGCTATGCCGGCTTCAGCACACTTGACACATTAGATAAGAACGAAGATCTGATTAAGAAAGTCGGCTTTACAATTGCCCGGAAAAACAACATAACTACTCATGTGCTCGAATCTTTGAACAGGGACAAAAAAAGGAAAGAAGAATTCCTCAGCACCAGCAGAGAATATTCATATATGCTTTCCTTCTTTGCTCATCCTGATTCGTGGGAATATAATGCTTTCAAATCCGGCGCCAAAGAATACCGGAGCTATATTTGCACGAAAAATTGATCTGCCATCATTTCATTTATACCGTGTTCGCAAAGACAAAGAGCAGGCCGCAAGCATAATAAGCAAAATCCCTGAGAGGGCGAACCCGGATCTGCTCGTTACCGGTACTACTATCGGAGGTTCCGCAATACAATCTCTGATGATATCCAAAGATTTAAAGTAATATTGGAAATATGCAAGTAACTGCCTGCACGATATTATTTCTATTTATAGTATATAGCCACAAGATCCTCATGCTTTTCACCTGAAAATAAAGTAACCTCTGGATATTCATTCGAGAGATTACAGGAGGGATTCTCATAAATCCATGTCTGGTATTTCAGCGAAAAATCCGAAGATTTAAAAAGCTTAAAATCAGCAAAATACGATGAGTATTTTTCATAATAATCTTGTCCGATAATTCGAGCATGTCCACACTTATCAATTTTGCCGTCAGGATATTCAAATGTATACTCTGCAATAACCGGGACATGAATCAGCGCAAACCCTCCGGGTGAAAGCACCCTGGAAACCTCCTTAAACGCAGCCAGGTCATCCTTTACATGCTCAATTACATGCGCAGCAAATATAAAATCAAAGCAATCGTTTCCAAAAGGCATATCAGTAATATCAGCTTTGTGATCTACATTTTTCATAAATAAATCTAAGGTAGTATACGTTTTAAATTTCGGTCTCAACTGTTTCCTGAAAAATTGCTCCGGTGCAATATGCAGCATAGACATCCGGGCAAGATCATGGGCCTCAAATAAACTTTTCATCACCAACCAGGCAAGCCTGTGCCGTTCACCGGAACCACATTGTGGGCAAGTAGAATACATCCTTTTTCCATATTCGGTATCAGTATTCATAAATGGTCCCTTGTAACTGCACATTGGGCACTCAAATTGTTGTTGCATTTTATGCACAATAGCATAAAGCCAGGGGTAAACTGAATTAATGAGTGGGATCTTTCTTATTCTTCTCATAATTTTTTCTGTTTTGAATCTCATCAAAATACCCATCATTCATAATGTACTCTAGTTATAAAGAGACAAAAAATATAATGCAATATTTAGATTATTGTTAGCGTATGCTCATTATATTATTAACGGAGCTTTTTATCGGGGCTTTTTTGGGACCACCCAGAAAATGCAGCCACCTGCAATTTAATCGGTTAATCTTATAAATGTTTTTCTTGCTTATCGCTTACATTATACTAATAAACTAAAATCATATTAATAAGTTTATATGTAACTCCCAGATAAGGCTTTTCACTTATTGTTACGCTATCGTCTTAGCGAGAAAAATATATGCATAAACCTGCGACATTTGTTCTCTATTTGACGGCCTCTACATTCGCGCTCGAAGGATGGGCTTTAGCGCTGGATACGAGCAGGGTTCCGGAAGGCAATCTTATCCTGATCAATGCAAATACCTACGAGAGGCAAACAATTGTTGAAGGCCCGGTGCAAAGCGCCTGTTTTTCCAATGACGGTCAACGGATCGCCTATGCACTGAATAATAATCTATATGTAATAAATTCCACCCTTTCAGGCAATTCCATAAAACATACAGTAAACTGGAATGGGCACAATCTGATGTTTGTCCGGAATAATTCAAAGGAGTACCTTTACTGGGACAGCCATTATCAAGGATTATGCAGAGTCGAGCTTGGAACAAGTCTGGTTGAGAAGGTAATAAGCAGTGCATCTGATATTCTGGGACAGGTATCGCATGACGGTACGAGGGCATGCATACGGTTTAATTCCGGCGGGTGGGTATACAGTGCCAATCTTATCTACAAAATATGGTCGGGGATTGCTACAGGATGTATGCCTGCACTTTCGGTTGATGGCGAATGGTGCGCACATAATACAACTAACCATGATACGATAAAAATTTACAAATGGTGGGATCATACTGCACAGCATTGCATTACTGGATGGCATATTTCCGATATGCGTTTTTCACGCGCATCAGCAGACTATATCGTATATACACAAGGAACAGACCAGGTAGCTGTTTGCCATCGTCCGACAAATACAACATTTATTCTTGGTGACGGTTACGCCATGGATTTTTTCGAAGGCAAATTCGACAGCTCTGTCCAGACGGTTGAAAAACCGCTGATTTCGCCTTCAGGTGGGATAATTTTCGAAGAAACTATTCCTGTTACCATACGATGCGAAACCCCCGGAGCAAAACTTCGATATACAATTAATGGAACAACTCCCGATCTGAGTACTTCAAACAGTATACAAACGGGGGACACACTTTTTCTATCAATTCCCGAAAACAGCCAGACTTGCATCCATGCCCGTGCTTTCAAGGACAGCCTCTTTCCCAGCACCGTTGCAACCGCCAATTTTATCAGAAGCACGCTAAAAGAGCCCGATAATCCAGACAGCGTTATACATGGACTCAAATTTCAATACTATGAAATGCCTGAACCTGTTCTTGAATCTCTTGCAGTTTCTCTTCCCACCGATACCGGCACGGTATCTGGATTTAGTCTCGATATATTGCAGCGCGAGAATAATGTCGGCATAGTTTACAGCGGATATTTTTACGCACTTACCGATGGTATTTACACCTTTTTGACAGAATCCTTTGGAATCAGCGAACTGTATATCGGATCAAAAATGATCGTCTCTAATTATCCGGGACTTGGAAAGCAGCATGGCACAATCGGATTGAAGAAAGGTATGCACCAAATTTTTCTTCTTTATCAAAACAGCGATTTGTACAAACCTCACCTGTCACTATATTATGAGGGACCGGGAATACCCCTTCAACCGATTTCCGGCAACGAGTTGTACCGGGATAAACCCGACTACCCTCTTATTACTATTTTAGATCCCAACGGCGGCGAAATATACCAGACAGGAGAAGAAATAGCTATTAACTGGAGCACCGACTGCGATATTATCAGTTCTGTTATATTAATGATATCGCCGGATGCCGGCAAAAATAATTTTTATATCGATCTCAGCGGGAGCCTTCGATGCGATACCACAAATTATGGCTCTTTTTCATGGACCATTCCGGATTCTATCGATGGCACTCCTTTATCATCCGACTCATGCATAATAATAGTTTCAAAATATGATGATTTTAAACTATCGGATGCTTCAGATAACCCTTTTGTAATCAAACCCGGCGAACAAGGATTAAAAATATCGGGAAATTCTCCATTTAAAAGCACTCCGGAAATCAGAATTAATAATTTTAATATTTATATGGCTGCAATCCCCCGGGAAATCACCCATGCAAGGCTATTTGCTGCAAATGGAAGAATGCTGATGACGAAACAAGTAACTTCATGCGGTATTTTGCCTGTTTCTAATGTAGCTGAAGGTATTTACTGGCTCCAATTACTTTGTAAAGACAAAGTTTTTTTCAGCAAAAAAGTAATTGTTGGAATATTTTAACAGCCGCATTATTTCTATTTACCTGCTTATTGCACCAGAATCTGCGGAATAGTCAATAGCGTGATCTGGTCTTGGAAAATCCTCGACAGAAAAAACCGGGACCTCATCTTGTGAATTATCTACGCCTGAGTTGGACGATAAAGGCTGGAGAGATTCGCTTTGATTATCATTACTTTGCGATGTTTTGTCCTCATTTGTTTGATAAAATGTATCATGGACCGGCAAGCCTTTTTCAGAAAGCGGTTCAGGTAATCTGCAAAACCATTGCATTTCCGATGGGAGCCGGGGAAATATTGCAGCCCCGGTTATGCTGTCTTTTGCAAATACTCATACAGTTCCGCATTCCGCAGCAGCACCCGAATGGGATCACCGGCATCCTGCGACAATTCCGAAAACTCGATCCCCCACCGGTGTTCGCTTCCATCGGTGGAACTCCACCGGACAATGCCTTTGCAGGAGGTGACCCCGTGCCGGGTCCAGATATCGACTGTGATCTCTTCGCCTTTGCGCAAAAACAGGCGGTCCGCGGCTTCGGGAGCAATAAACTTTGCCCCGGCTCCGGAAAGCTCGGCTAAAAACGCATTGTGCACTTTTCCGTGGTGCTCTATCCACGAAGGACAAAACTGCTCGATTCGCAATGTATCCGGTTTTCTCCGGTTGCGG
>WJLZ01000172.1 GCA_014728215.1 Chitinivibrionales bacterium | reverse complement strand
GTATAAATCTTCCCTGAAAATGTTCTCATTGACCATTTTTTCGAGGTTCCTGTTTGTTGCACAAACAATGCGGACATTTACTTCGTCTTCAACTGACGAACCAACTGCACGGATTTTTCCGGTCTCCAACGTTCGAAGGAGTTTTGCCTGGATTCCGATACCGATCTCACCTATTTCATCAAGAAAAAGCGTGCCGCGGTCTGCCATGCTGAAAAGTCCTCTATGATCGGACACCGCCCCTGTGAAACCTCCCTTTTTATGCCCGAAAAGTTCGGATTCTAAAAGATCTTTTTTGAGTGAGCTGCAATTAACAACAACGAAGGGATGAGAATGTCGCCTGCTGTTTGAATGGATAAATTGCGCTATCAAATCTTTGCCGGTTCCAGTCTCGCCCTCAATAAGCACGGCAATATCAGTCCCGGCGCAATTCTTGGCCTGAGATAGTATGCTTTTCATTACTTTTGATTCGGCAACAATATCACTATCAGCGCTTATTTTTGATAGCTGGTTAATCGTGTTCCGTTGATGAGAGATAAATTCAACATGATCGATCAACATGCCGACCAGCGCTGCATACGTTTTCATAATTTTCAAGTCGTACTCGCAATAGGATGTCGAAGGCTTATTTGACCCGATGTACAAGACACCAGTTATTTTTTCAGCGATTATAATCGGCACGCATATCACCGAATGCAGCTTTAAGTCTATGATGCTCTGGGATTTATTAAATGAATTATCCATTAAAGCATTCGAAACAAGCACCGGCTTTCTGCTTTTCAATACCTGCTGTACGATTGTATCGCTGAACCGTGATTGTGATTTATCATTTCCGAATGAAGCGAATAGTGCGGGATTTCCTTTATCATCTAAGGTAATAATAAACGTATCAGTACCCTCGATCAATGCTAAACAGTTGTGAATGATTGCCTTAGCGAGCTTCCTAAGATCTCTCTCATTCCCAACAGTTTCAGCGAAATGAGATAATTGGGTGAGAAATATTTCCGAATCACAATCTTCCGGCGCACCAATTGATGGTCTATCCAAAAGAAACAACTCTTTTGCTATTTCAATTCTATCTCCAACGTGAAGAATTGCAGATTTTACATTTTTGCCGTTTATCCGAACCACGCCGCCCTGTGACGACTTAAGGTTATATGATTCCTGTTTGCCGTCACTTGATTCTATTTGAACAACGAAATCATGCGGGTGTTTGCTTTCAATTACGATATCATTATCATGAGATGTGCCGATTAAAATGAACTTTTTTCTAAGCGGGAATTCTCTATTCTCTAAAGGCAATATATGCTTCAGGACCAACATAGCAATTCAAACACCTGCAATATTAAAGGATTGACCGCACCAAAAGTATGCGTTAAGGCTCCGAGGCCACCATTTTGACCATTTTATTTGTTGTATCAAAAGTCTCAACAATAATAGAATCCTGGAAATCAAAGAACCCATCTTTCCGCAGCAGGATATCATGCTTTCCCGGAGCAAGAGGAATGATTTCATTCCTCGGGGTTTCTCCGCGCTCAACGCCGTCAACAAATATCCTGACCCAGGGAGGATTTGTCCGTATAAAAAGAAAACCAATATCTTCCCTCTTTCCGCTGGATGGCTCTTTTAAATCAGTCATCTGTATCTGATGAAAATCTTCAGCCGCAGCAACTTCTTCTTTTTCATTTGATCGGCTTTTCGGATTTGTGGACTCTTCCGAATGATTCGAACTCGGCCCGGAATTTCGACCTAAACCATAAGCCGTTGAATCGTAATGGGTTATGCGTACTGTATCAGCACGACTATCACTACTTTTAAACGAGCCGGCAAAATCAAATCTAACCGATTTTAATAAAAAATAAGCACTGCAGGCTACAATAAGAAAGAGTGCTGCAAGAAAACCTGTTTTCTTTATGAAATTGTTTCTTTTCAACAAAACCGATAATTTTTCATCTTCCGGAGCTAATGCGCCAAAACATCTGGCCTGATTGAGATTTCTGATACAGGATGATTGCTTTTTATTGTTGAAATCACTTCGAGCCTTATTGCAATAAATCTCAAAAAGCTCGGCCTTTTCTTTATTCTTGCAGGAAACCGGATCAACTAAAAAATCAGTAATCCTGTGCTTCCCCAGCCTTATCTGATCTTGGCGGCATTGCGTCTCAATACGATTTAGTGCTTCCCCGGCATCAGGCCTGCACGCCGGATCCTTTCTCATGCAGGATGCGACTAAATCGGAAAGCCAGAATAAGACTTCAGGATTATGTCGGAACACAGGTTCTGATTCATCATCAATGATAGCCCGGATTACAGCATGTGAATTATCACGCTCAAACGGCTGTTTGCCTGCCAGGCATTCATATATCAGTGATGCCAGTGAAAAAACATCAGTTTTTCCATCAACTTTTTTCCCTTCGGCCTGCTCCGGGGATATATAGCTTGGAGAGCCAACGAATGTTCCGGTAACGGTGATTGAATCCTTATTTACTAAATAGGCTATCCCGAAATCCATGATACGAATATACCCGGATTTATCGATCATTATATTGGCAGGCTTTATGTCACGATGGATAATCCCTTGTTCATGTGCTGCCTGAATCCCCGACAGTATCTGGCACATCATTTCCAGAATAAAAACATCAGGAAGGATTGTGTGTTTTTCCAGAAGATCATTAAGAGGAACGCCATCGATAAATTCCATTATCAAAAAATGCTTGTCATGCTCTTCTCCATAATCAAAAACTTTTATTATATTTTCATGGGCTAATGAGGCAATAGCCTGAGCTTCTGTTCTGAAACGCTTAATAGCATCAATTCGCTCCAGAAGATGGGGATGGATCATTTTGATGGCAACTTTGCGGGACAGCAGCGTATCCTGTGCGCAGTACACCGTTGCCATCCCACCGGAGCCGACTTCATGCAAAATCACATATCTATCAAGTATATCCATATATTTGAAAACTCGATTATTTCTTGAATATGGCCTTACCATATTTGTCCATAACTTAATTTATAGAAAAATAATTACGTAATTATAATAAATAATGTTACTTAAATATATGAAATTGTCAAATAAAAAGTATATTCGGCCCCTCAGAATAGTAATCGCATTTTTGCCTATAGTATGGATTCTCAGTAAGATAGATTATGATAAACTGAGCAGCGCGATTGTTCATACAGCATGGTGGACCCTGCCGGCAATTATAGCAATTACCTATATATCCATGCTGGTACAGGCACATCGATGGTGGTTTTTGATACATGCATTTAATAGAGATCTGCCGTTTATTAAAGCGGTCACGATACATTTCAAAGGGCTTTTCTATTCCATTATTACTCCAACCAGCGCAGGTCAGGATATTATCAGGGCAGCTATTTTATCAAAAGAGCACGATTACCGCATTGTATGGGGGGCATCATGGATCTGCAGACTGTTTGGCCTATTTGCATCCGCCCTGCTTTCGATCTATGGAATATACTCAATTGATAAGGGAATCGTTCCATCGCAAGCAATCACAATTATTTCAATAAGTTTTTTTTCTGTCTGTGCGTTGATCCTTTTATCATTCACCAAAGGGATTACCCGGCTTTTAAGGCCGGCATTTTTAAAATTTTTGCCGGAAAAACTGAAAAAAATTGCTGTGGAGATTCGAGAAGGTATCTATATCTATAAAGAGAAAAAAAGGGAACTTATTATAGTATTCATAATTACCTTTTTATTGCAGTTCATTATTATCACTAATTCGTGCTTTCTCATACTCGGCATTTCAGGAACTTTTCCATTTCTTGAATGTCTGGCCTTTTTGCCTATTATCGAAATCATCTGCATAACCCTTCCACTCACACCCAATGGCATCGGCGTACGGGAAGCGCTTTTAGCAATTTTTTTCAGCTATCTTGGATTAAGCAATGAACAACTTGGCGTTTATATAGGCCTGGGATTTATCTCTATCGCCTTGAAAATTACCGGGGGCATTCCGGTTTTTCTGGATCTTATAAACGAAGGGCGCTACCGCTCCACACCACAAAGGAATGCATAACTATGAAAAGAGCTGTCGTTAAAACTGTACGACGTCTTGCACGAAATTTCGGCTTTGACATCAGTAAAAAGGGAGAATATCCTCCGGATTTTTCAGAGGAAGATATCGAAATAATTAAAGCCGTTTCTCCCTACACTCGAACATCACCGGAGCGGATTTATGCTGTAATTCAGGCAATACGTTATGTTGTGAGCTGCAATATCCCCGGTGATATTGTCGAATGCGGCGTGTGGCGAGGTGGCTCAATGATGGCTGCTGCAAAGACACTGCTTCTTCTCAATCAATCCGACAGGCACTTGTACCTTTATGATACCTATGAAGGCATGTCGGAACCTACCAATGATGACATCGATTACGAAGGCAAGCGGGCATCGGTTGAATTGGCAAAAGATAACAAGGATTTCTCAGAAGATTCGACATGGTGCTATGCAAGCGTGGCAGATGTTCAAAAGGCAATGGAACAAACCGGATACGATGCTTCAACGATTCATCTGGTCAAAGGAAAGGTTGAAGAAACCATCCCGGCGAATACTCCTGAATCAATTGCCATATTGCGTCTCGATACCGACTGGTATGAGTCCACCTTGCATGAAATGCTTCACCTCTATCCACGACTAGTGAAAGGCGGTGTTCTTTTGCTGGATGATTACGGCCACTGGGTTGGAGCTAAAAAAGCCGTGGATCAGTACATAAAAGAGAATAATCTCAAGCTCCTTTTGTCGAGAACAGACTACACCGGTCGATTGGCAGTTAAACAGTAACAAATCACCTTTGCCTGTAGAGTAATCAAAGGACCCGCATTGAAAATTCTGCATCTGATATACGATCATCCTCAAAACCCTTGGCTTGGTGGTGGCGGTGCAAAGGGAACGCTGGCAATTGCGCAATACATGGAACAAAACGGACATACTACGACAATAATCTGCGGCAAATTCAAATCGGATGATCCCTTACTGCAAACAGGGCATATACAATACAAAAAAGTCGGGTGGGGAATAAATTATCTCATTTCCCGCATTTCTTATACAATTGGATCTTTCCTCTATGTATGGAGAAATCTTAAAAAATATAATTTGATCGTTGACGATACCTCTCCTTTTTCACCGACATTCAGTTTTTTGTTTTCTCAAAGAGTGCCGGTCATAGCCACTATCCGCAATGTATTTGGAAGTCATGTGTTGAAAAAAGGTATAATAACCGGAATACCTGCATTTATCAGTGAATTCATGATACTCAGAGCATATTCCTGCTATATAGTTGTTTCTCCTTATATGAAAGATTCTATACCGCGCAGGAAAACATGTGAAATCATACCAAATGGCATAAACTTCGCCGAAATTCCATCACACCTTCCTGCAAAGAAATCTTATATTGCATTTCTGGGGAGAATTGAGATTTATCAAAAAGGCCTTGATATCGCTTTGCGTGCCCTTGGAGATTTAAAACAGCTTTTGCAGAGAAATGATATTATTTGCAAGTTTGCGGGAAGCGGCAAAGACAGCAATAAATTCCAGTCTCTTATTAAAGAGCAAGAGCTGACGCACGTATGCGAATATATCGGGCGGTTAGAAGGAGAAGACAAATATTTATTTCTTGCACAGGCACTTTTTATCATTGCTCCATCACGCTTTGAGGCAATGCCCCGGGTGCCGCTTGAAGCCCAGGCTTGTGGGACGCCGGTTATTGCATCATCTATTCCATCATTTAAATACGTAATAAAAGCTGATGAAAGTGGTATTCTTATTAAACCCGAAAGCACCGATGAACTTAAGAATGCGATCATTAACCTGATCGAAAACACAGAAAAGCGCATGCTCTATTCAAATGGCGCTCTGGAGCACAGCAAACTGTTCGATCGCGATGTTTTCATGAAGCAGCGCCTGGAATTGTATACAAAAATATCTCAACAAAAAGCGAATAAAAACAATTAAAAAATATGTGCGGTATTTGCGGAATATTCGATTACAACAACCGGCAGATTGACAAGGCCATCCTGAAAAAGATGACCGATGTTATGATTCACCGCGGCCCGGATGATCAAGGTCATTTCGTCGATGCTGCTGTCGGCCTCGGTCATCGACGGCTTTCGATTATCGATTTGTCGAGCGGTCACCAGCCACTATCCAATGAAAACAGCACCCTATGGGTCGTCTATAATGGAGAGATTTTCAATTTCAAAGAACTCCGCCGGGAACTGGAGAAAAAAGGGCATATCTTTTCTACTCAAACCGATACCGAAGTAATCATTCATGCCTATGAATCCTATGGTGTTGAATGTGTCAAGCGGTTCCGAGGACAGTTCGCCTTTGCAGTCTGGGATTCCACTAAAAAGCGCCTTTTCATTGCACGCGACAGGCTGGGCATAAAGCCGCTCTATTATGCATATAAAAATAATCAATTTCTTTTTTCTTCAGAAATCAAATCGCTTCTGATAAACCGGACAATTAATCCTGAAATCTGTATTGCCGGTTTGAATAAGTATCTCTCTCTGGGATATGTCTGGGGCGAAGACACACTCTTTGAAGGCATAAAAAAACTCGAACCCGGCACATTTATGATTATCGATGAGCATGGCACAAAAGAACCGCATACCTATTGGAATGCCGCAGAACATGCTCATCCTGTTAATAAGCCGTTTTCTTTTTATTGTGATTCGATAAAAGATATTCTCACCGATGCCACATCGATGCGGCTTATCAGTGATGTTCCTCTGGGAGCGTTCTTGTCCGGAGGCATCGATTCGTCAATAATGGTTGCATTAATGAGCCGATCTTCACCACAGCCGATCGACACATTTTCGGTTTCATTCCGTGATGAAAAATATGATGAGTCATCGTATGCAAATCTGGTGGCGCAAAAATATAATACAAACCACCATGTTTTATTTGGTGATGATGACATCATTTCCATTTTAGAAAAAATTGTCTGGCATCTCGACGAACCACTTGCCGACTGTGCCGTTATTCCTACATATATCATGTCCCAACTCACAAAGCAATTCGTCACCGTTGTTCTTTCCGGTGACGGCGGCGATGAGATCTTTGCCGGCTACAACAAATATATTCCCCTTGCCTATATGCCATCTATCGGAAGATTCCCGGGAATATCACCAGCTGTTGTCAATTATTTTCTGAAAGGAAAAATCTCATCCCGCTCAAATGCATCTTCAGTATGGAGCGATGTCCGAAACGCGTATTTCAGGATGCTTTCCAGCTATGACCTCAACGAAAGGACCGCCTTATTTTGCAGCCGTGAAGCTTCTCTTGATTGCGAGCAATCACTGGTAAATAAAATTGATAAAGACCTCCACCCGCTCATTGGAGCGCAATTACTCGACCTGATGAGCTGGCTTCCTGATGACATCCTCCTTAAAACCGATAAAATTGGCATGGCGTTCAACCTTGAAACTCGACTGCCTTTTCTGGATCACGTGCTGGTTGAAAATGCGTTTACAATGCCGGTTAATTATAAGCTCCGGGTGCTGACAGGGAAATATATCATCAAACAAGCGTTTCAGGATATCCTGCCCAGTCAGATAATTAAAAAGAGAAAGCACGGTTTCGATTTTCCCTTCGAAAGCCTTATTCCAGAGAAATATCTCGACACATTATTTGAAGACTCACCGCTGTATTCGATATTGCAGAAAAAGCATATCCGGGATATAATTGAAAGAAGGTATAGCCAACCATTTTACGGCAACAAATTCAGGACACTCTTTTTCCTGTTCCTCTGGCATAAAATATTTATTGAGAACAGTGCCAATTTCTTGGATTAGCCATCGCAGTCGGATTTGATCAACCTTACTTTTTTCCGGCGATAAGAAGTATTTGAGAAGCTTTAAACCCGAAAGATCTGAATAGCCTGTCGAGAGCCGATTGGACGGGAAAGGGCAGCAGGCAGAGGAGAAATATTAGCGACCGTTTAAAAATCAGTGTAAAAAAGTTTTTATGCACCGCACAATAAAGGATCATCCGCGAAAATGCATCATTTTCTTCAGTGAATGAAATCACGAATTTCTTCTCAATGACATTCTTAATAGAATTGTTTGTATACTTTCTTACATGAGTCGGGACATCCCAGCCTTTTTCATTCAGCGGTACCATGAAAAAAGCCGTGCCGTCCGGCTTTAAAATCCTGTGGATTTCTTTTACCAGCTCTGAATCCGAAACTACATGCTCCAATACATGGCTGCAATTAACATAATCGATTGACTCACTTTTGATCGGCAACAAGGACTGAAAGGGATCTACAGATAAAGCATATGCATGGGAGAGCCCTTTTCCGATAGCTCTTTTAGTAAATGCGGTTACATTCGCTATCGAAATATCGGTACCGATTACTGTGACTTTTTCATTTTTATCTCTTGTAAAGATCTTCTCAATCAAATAGGCATCACCAAAACCGATATCGATTAAATACTTCTCATTCGCAGAATATTTTGTAAATGCTTTCAGAAAAGTATGAGCATGAAACTTCTCGGTATATGAAAAAAAGGTGCGCAACGGGTTTTGTTTGCCCCACCAGTTCGAAGTATAACGGATGTTTTCTTCGATTCTTTTTTGAACAGTATTATCCATGAATATCATTCTGTTTTAGTACGAGCAACACGAAAGCCTATTCCACGATGCAAGTTAAGCCTTCCATTCCATCTGAAAGAAGATCGTAATTCTTTAGGACCCACATCTCCCCAATAACCGCCTCTTCGTACCCGATTCGAAGTCGCTGTTGGAGTCGGACCGGTTGGATCTGTTTCCGGATCAGAATTGCTATAATCAACAAAAACATCATTGCACCATTCCCAGACATTGCCTGACATATCATAAAGATTAAAACCATTGGGTTGCGCTGTCGCTACAGCATGCCCTGAGCCTCCGCTGTTGGAAGAATACCATGCATAGGTGCCGTCAAGTGCATCTCCCCAGTAGAACTGCGATGTAGTGTTTGCCCTGCAGGCGAATTCCCATTCTGCGCTCGTTGGAAGTCTGTAGCCGGGCAAGGTTATATCGCAAGTCCAGACATCTCCTGTTCCAGTACCGGTGTCATAACATACAGGAAGCCCTCTCTGAGCACTGAGCTGTATGCAAAAGCGGACTGCATCATACCAATTTACATAACAGACTGGGAAATTGCCGATTTCTCCAAGAGAATCAGCCGGATTAAAACCCATAACATCTTCATACCGTTCCTGAGTTACTTCCGTAGTGTCCATCCAGAAATCATACGTAAATGAAACATCGTGCACGGGGCTTTCAATATAAACCTGCCCGGCGCTATACCCCATAGTGAATTCCTTCAGTTTCGAAGGAATCAACACCATGCCTTCGGAGCAGTGCAAAAAAGTTGCAGCTACCGACTTGTTCGTGTTCATTGTAACATCAATAGAAGCCACATTCCCGGTTGCATCCCCTGACCATCCGGAAAAAAACCAATCTACTTGTGGTGCTGCAGTTGCTACCACAACAGCTCCCGATTCATAGGTCCCCCCTGGAGGATTGAGGGATATACTTCCCTGGCCAGTTACAGAGGTGCTTAGAGTAAACAGCGGAACGAAATGTCCAGTTACACTTTTGTCAGCATCCATTGTTACCGAGGCAGCCGTTTGACTTCCCGAAGCATTGCCACTCCAGTGGTCAAATGCCCACCCCGGGTCGGGAGCTGCAGCCAAACCAACAACAGTTCCTTCAGTATACGTGCCACTGCCGGGTGTTACTGTTCCATTACCATCGACAGAAACGGTCAAAGCATATTCATTTGGTGGAATCTCAGAAAACACCGCCTGCACATTTTTATCAGCATCCATTGTGAGTTCAAGCGATGCTATCGTTCCACTTCCATCCCCTTCCCACCGTACAAATTGCCATCCTTGCGCAGGAGTTGCGGTAAGTGTAAGGACTGTTCCCTCATCGTAAGTGCCGCTTGATGGCGTTATACTTCCGCTACCGGAGACCGAGGAAGTAAGCGCGTATTCGGGAACAACAATCTGGCTGAAATGTGCAGTAATATTTTTATCGCTGTCCATGGTCATATCAAAAGAAGCAATTGTTGCATCTGTGGTACCTTCCCAGTGATCGAATTGCCAGCCTTGCTCCGGTGTTGCGGCAACTGTCACCACCGTTCCTTCATCGTATGTCCCGCCGTTTGGTGTAACGCTTCCACTGCCGTTAGTGCCGACAACCAGTGTATATTGCGTTGCAGGAATTTGTGAAAAATGTGCGGTTATTTCTTTGCTGGTAGACAGGGTAACGCTCAACGGTGAAACGGTTCCTGAGGCATCACCGCTCCAGTAGTCAAACTGCCACCCGACCGATGGCGTGGCTAATAAGGAAAGGACGGTATCTTTTGGATAATTTCCGGATGACGGAATGGCACTGCCGTTCCCGGATGTACTCACAGTGAGGGTGCAAACAGGAGCAGGTATTGCTACAAAATGGGCGACTATTGACTTTTCGGCATCCATGCTGATCGATGTCGCAGCATCGGTACCGGTGAGTGCACCGCTCCAGTGATCGAACTGCCAGCCTGCCGACGGCACAGCAGTGACATTGATGGTAGCGCCACTTCGATAAGCACCTCCCGGGGGATCGAGAGAGACGCCCCCCTGGCCCTGGGTTGTGGTTGAAAGCAGGAATGTCTGAGTAAAATTCGCTGTTACATTCTTATCCGAATTCATGGTTACCACTGTTGTGCAATTAGTTCCCGAGGCGTTACCGCTCCAGAAATCAAAGACCCAACCGGCCGAAGCTGTAGCGATTAGCTGAACATCGGCCCCATCTGCATATCGACCACCATCAGGCTGCACACTGCCGCTTCCGGAAGCTGTTACCGCTAATGCAAAGGAATCGGCACTCATTTCAGAGAAATGAGCGGCTATTGCAAGGTTCGAATCAACAGTTACTATAATCGATGAATTTGTCCCTGAGGCATCACCTTCCCAGTGATCGAATTTCCATCCCTGCAAAGCATTGGCGGTTACAACAACCGAATCGCCTTCGATATACGAATCCGCCTGCGGAACAGCGAGTACACTCCCCTCTCCTGCAGTGGTAATGCTGATTGTGTACCATACCGGATCTTTCTCAAAAAGGGCGGTAATTGAGTAGTTTCCCAAAACCGGAAAGGTTATTGCAGCACTGGTATCTCCATCTGCCGGGCCACCGTTCCATTCTTTGAAATGCCAGCCTGAATCGGGAATAGCGGTGAGTGTT
>WJLZ01000171.1 GCA_014728215.1 Chitinivibrionales bacterium | reverse complement strand
CGGAAAAGAGATATGCACTCATAGCAGCACGTTTCGATCTGGAAAGCACATGGTGATGCTCGATACTCAACACCGCAAAGGAGTTTTTGTTATGCGTGCGTCTGTTGATGGAATGCACGTGGTCAGTGATAAAATAGTGCTTAAATAAATGAATGCTTTCACTACAAGCCGGGAGCCTTTATTGAATAAGGATCCCGGCAATCTTGATGTTAAGGGACGAAAACTTCCCGCGCCGAAATACCCGAAATCATCATTTTACTCACCCCTGCCACTTTTTTCCCTGCCCCGATATCCCGCCTGATCACAAGCGCATTGCCCGGCGCTTGAACCTTCCCGTTTACCACCGCAAGCCTGCGGCCGAACAGGTCGTAGTAGCGGGTGGTGACAATGGATTGGTTCTGTTGTGCGGGGCGAAACGACATTGGTTGCAAGGGCCGAAAAGATATGAACCGTTGCCAAGAGACTGGAGATACTCCAACACCGCGGTTGCCTCCGGCGTCAGGGCATACGAATTGGCTCCAAGAAGCACTGCAAACAAAACAGCTTGCACGGCGCCTCGACAACTCTTGAATGGTGAAATCATAACATTTCCTTCGTTAGCTAAACCGGATATTTGTTCCTGAAGTTTTTCTTTTCCCGAATATCAGTAGCTGTAATATAATATAGCTATAATATAATGTAGCTATAATATGTTATTGATGGCTTAAAATTGCGCGGGTTTTTAACTCTTTCTGCTCTCTGCTTCCTCTCCCAACCCCGGAGAGGTTGCATTATTGTAAAAACACGATCATCTCCGCCCATTCCTGTCTTCCTGAAGGGGAAACATTCTAAACAGGCCGAATCGCACACCGTATGCCGTAGCCCGACTGTAAAGGAGGGCTTAAGAATGATCAAAAGGTGCAATAAATTAGTCGTAAGTCGTTGATTTTTCGAGGGCCGTTTTTGTGGAATTTCTTGCAAGATGCTGATTTAATAGAAGTTGCATGGGCCCGACCCGGAGTATTGAATATTGGAGGCTGGGAAAGACTGGCTTGTAATACAGGAATTCAGACATTCACTGAGACACCATCTCAACCCCCTGCGTCCAAGCTTCGTACTCACTGATATCGATATCATCATTCCAGGAAATTCCATATCCGCCAGAATCGACCCGTGCACACTTGAAAAAGCCGTCATCCTTCAGGAGAAAAAACTCCGGCCTTTTAAGAATCGGATTGCAATCATAATCCTTGTGCTCTCCGTTCTCAAATTCAATTTCAAGATGCTTGTTGGGAAGTGGTTTGACGCTTCGAATCCGAGGTACTTGTTCCATATTTCATTCCAATCCAGGAAGTTTCATAAATCGCTGGCTATCCCAAATCGTCTGAAGCTCCTGCTGATACAAGGCCGCCCACTCCTTCACGAGTTTTTGGGCGCGAATGGGAAGATCGCCTTCAATCATCTCAAGGGTGTCCACACGAAAAACTCCGTTGTATTCTCCATAAACCGCATGAAAATGCGCATCTCCATGCTCTCTCTGGCTAAAATACATTTTAATAATTATGCCAAAAAATCGAGATATAACGGGCATCAGAAATGCCTCCTTTCACCGTATATAGAAAATACTACACTGAACAGATGGCATCAAATGCAGCGACCTTTTCTACCGAGAATGTCAAAGAACGATTGCCCTGCCCCTGCAATGGTAAGCTGTACAGCACCTGCCGGGAACTATAATCGACTGTATTTTCCGATATAAGCGGCCGGGCAAAGAGAGGAAAAACAGATAAACAGGCCAATATTTTAACCGGATGTAAATAATTGAGGATTATGAACGGTGCGAAAGCTGCAGTCAACCGCCATTGCTGCAAGGCCCCATGCTTTCTGCTTCCTCTCCCAACCTCGGAGAGGTTGCATTATTGTAAAAACACGATCATCCCCCGCCCATTCCTGTCTTCCTGAAGGGGATACATTCTAACCAGTCCGAATAGTACCCCGCGCCCCATATGCCGTATGCCGTAGCCCGACTGTAAAGGAGGGCTTGAGAATGATCAAAAGGTGCAATAAATTAGTCGTAAGTCGTTGATTTTTCGAGGGCCGTTATTGTGGAATTTCTTGCAAGATGCTGATTTAATAGAAGTTGCATGGGCCCGACCCGGAATATTAACTCTCATGGCCGTTTTTCCACTTGGCTTCCGCCACCTTTATACACTACCTCGTGCAACCCTTCATATTCCATTGCAGCTACCCAGAGCCTTCCCGGAATGATGCATGGCTCGCTTTGATAGCGCTCGAACCGGTACGGCATTGCCAGAAACCTGCCGACTTTGCCATGATACATTCGCAGCGAGCCGCGGTTAGTAAGGTGATATGTAATGCCGGGCGCATCATTGTTATTCCACAGCACGAATGAAACCGAGTCGCCGGTTCCTTCAACAATATCGATCCCGGCCTGCGTGATATGTTCCAGGATACAACGCAATTGGGCAGGTTTGAGCATATACCTGTATTCGGTCAGTTGCGACGGCTCACGCCTGATGGCGCTCAGATTGCGGCTGATCGCATCTTTGATACCGGTAGATAGATTGAAATGATGCATGTGGTCGCGTAAACGCTCAATACTGTCCTGTGTGGCATCGTACCGCACCGTCTGCGCGTATATCGCGCAGATAACCGGTTGCCGCACGCTGCAATTGCGTATCGTGATTGTCACTTCGTTGAGCGCCGGATCGTAGGCATATTTTGCTTGCACTGTCCGTTTGCCGTTGCGGATTGTAACGGACCGCGGCTCGCAAAGTCCCGATATGTGCAGCGTATAGTCGCGTCTCGCCGGAATCTGCGCATGGTCGCCCTCCGTTGCATGGATTTTCAGCTCAAGCGAGCTTTTGCGCAGTTTCTGCTCGATACGCGTGCAACAGAAAGCGCCGTCGCGAAATGCAATACTCTCGCCGTCATCTTCGTACAGCTCGAATGCCCCGTCGGCACCGGCAAAGCAGCGTAATTCCAGATGTTTCGGGTTGCCGGGATTGCCCCAGCCGGCATCCATATCCAGCGGTACAATGGCTCCCGCCCGCGCAAAGACCGGTGTGTCGGACAATGTGCCATAGCAGGCATGCAAGCCGCCGCCAGCATATCGCTTGCCGCTGAAAAAGTGGAACCATTCCCCTTCCGGCAGCCAGACCACCCGACGGCTCAAGCGCAGATCGGGATCGAGCGGTAACGTATACGGGGCAACGATAAGCTCCGTGCCAAACAGATACTGATGTGGACAATGATACGCTTCTTCACGGTCGGGATAGGCGTAGTACATAGGCCGGCACAACGGCAGGCATTCGGTATGAGTACGCCGGGCCATGCTGTATATATAGGGTACCAGGCGGCGGCGCAGTTGCATGGCATTGCGCGAATATGCCAGTGTGTTTTCATCATGGCACCATGGCATGCGCAACTGGAATTCGCTTTTTGAAGCGTGCAGACGCATAATCGGACTGAATACGCCATATTGCACCCAGCGCAGATACATTTCGGGATCTTCGGCGCCCCAGAAATGGCCGCCGATATCATGGCTCCACCAGGTGTAGGCGATATTAGCGGCAGTTGCGGTCAGATATGGCTGGAATTGCAGGGATTCCCAGGCAACGACCGTGTCGCCGGAGAATCCGACCGGATAGCGCTGGCTGCCCAGGCCGCCATTGCGCGAAAATGCCAGTGCTCGGTGTTTGCCGCTGCGCGTCAAGTCAAGGTAATGGATATGGTTCATCCACCAGAGCGGATCGACTCCGGGCATGTCACAGAACTCGCCCTGCTGCCAGTCCATCCACCAGAAATCCACGCCGATCTTTTCGTGCGGATGGTGCAGGTATTTGAGATAAGCGGCCGCGGCCGCTGGTTTGGTGATACAAAACGGGACCGGCTGCTTCGTTGATGGATCGATACCCATGGCGCGTGCCATTGATTCATAGCACTGCTCATGGGGATAGATGCCGTCGGCCGGATGCAGGTTAAGCGATATTCGCAAGTCGAGCTTTTTGCGCATCTCCCGCATAAAACCAGCCGGATCGGGAAAGTACTTTTTGCTCCAGGTGTAGCCGGTCCAGCCCGCGTGATGAGGATTATTTACTTCGTGCCAATCCATATCGATTACACAGACACTCAGGGGCAACCCACGCTTTCTGAATTCCCGCATCAGCTCCAGCAATTCACCATCGGTGTAGGCCCAGTACCGGCTCCACCAGTTGCCCAGTACCCACCGCGGGACCATCGGGATAGCTCCGGAGATCGCACAATAATCGCGCAAGCAGCCCTGGTAGTCGCTGCCATAGCCGAAAAAATAGAGATCGCGGTAGCCATCCGCGGCGCCGCGCTGCTTCATCCAGCATTGCTCATTGAATACCAGCGAGTTTGTGTCATCAATAATCGACCATCCGCAGCGGGACATCAACCCGTCACCTATTGGCGCGGACCCGCAGATACGATCAAGCGTGCGCAGCGTGCCGCCAAGATTGTTGTCATCCGTGTCACCGAAATGCCATGTCGCAACGCCGCCGTCTAAAGCGACCTCTAAATTGCTAGTCGTAAACCCTTCTTGTGTTGCCGTATACGATAACTTTAATGCAGCAGTTTCAATGGTTGTTTTTGCTCCTTTTGTCCGCACGGCATAGTGCGGCACAGGCTGCTTGCGAAACCAGAATACCTGCGAAGCGCGATCTTCGAATTGCCCATCGGGGCTATATTCCATGCGGATACAGCGGTCGGTCAATACTGTAAAACGCGCATTTTTTGCCCTGACTATCGCTTTGCTGTCGGCACGTGGTTCCGAATGGAATCGCAGGCTTTTTGGTACGTCGGCCATTGCATACTCCCGGCAATATGTGAATTCATGCGTCAATGCAAACGCCGCCAAAGCACACCGGCAGCGTTTTGCCTGATAATAATATAAGCAATGTATTGCCGCCGGAACAGGAAAAAATCTGGCAAATGATGTGATATTTTGCTATCTTTAAGGCAGAAAACTATTCGGAAAGGATCGTCTATGCCCCGCCCGGCCTGCTACGCCGGCTCGATTGTTGCCCGCGAAAACCGTTTTTGGAACTGCCATGCCGAGTCGTTTCTGCATAACCTACCCCTGGTGATTATGTACAGCGGCTATACCTGGTGGCACAAAGGCCAATCGTATGCCCGCAAAAAATCGGACATATTTGTCATAGAGCTGGTGACAGCGGGGAATGCCGAAGTTGTTCTGGACGGCCGCGTGCATGTTGTCGGTCCGGGCGAAGCGTTTCTGTTGCGTCGCAACGGCAGCCATACCTTCCGTGCCGGGCCCGCCGGGTTTCTGCACAAGCGCATGGTCATTATCGAAGGCGTGATGCTGGAAATTGTACTGCAGTCGCTCAATATCAACGAGCACGACACGGTTGTGTTTGATGACCCGTCCCGTATCAGCGCCATGTTCAAGGCCGCCAACCGTCTACTGGGCGAAAAAAGCGCGCACTATGCCTGGCGGCTTTCATTGCTTGCATACGAAATTCTGCTGGAGACCGGCCGCAACATTCTGCAAAAAGAGCTTCCCGCCGGTGTAGCAATGGCGCTGAACTACATGGATATGAATCTGCAGAAAAACCTTACTCTCGCTGATATCGCGCAGCAGGCGGGCATGAGCATGTATCACTTTTCCCGCCTGTTCAGCAAATCGGTACGCAGTGCACCCATGGCCTTTTTCCAGCGCCAGAAGATGACATTTGCCAAAAACCTGCTCTCCTCCACCACGCTGCTGATAAAAGAGATTGCCGCGCTGCTGGGTTTTGACGATCCGCTCTATTTTTCGGCGCAGTTTCGCAAATATGCCGGGATGTCGCCGAGAGCTTATCGGGAATCGAACAGGAGTGAGTGGAAAGCGCCGGGAAACAGGCACCTTGCCATGCGAAAAGATTTCGATACGTAAGAATTCCCATGGAGGAGGAACGTTGAAAATAACCCGACGAAAATTTCTGGAAAAAACGACGGTTTGCACGGCAGGAAGTGCTTTGACGTTGCACCTGGGCTCTCTGGCCGGGCCTGCTTTCGCTGGAACATCCCGCCCCAATATTATCCTGTTTGTCGCCGATGATTTGGGCAAACGGGAACTCGGCTGTTATGGTCAGGATGGAAGCCCTGTCGTAGATACTCCCGAAATCAATACTTTCGCGGATCAGGGGATCAGGTTCAACAACTATATTACCGCCTCAACTCTTTGTGCCCCCACTCGAGCGGCATTGGTAACCGGCTTACATTCCTTCCGGAGTGGTTCACTGACCAATTTCAATACAAACGACAAATCCGGAGTACAAACCCTCCCGGATTACCTTCCGAGCGGGTACCGGAAACTGCTGTTCTCAAAAAGCAAAGATCCGCACATGGACACCTCCGGATTCACGCAAATCGATAGTTCCATTTCGTTCCTGGAAGCCGACGATGGCATCTCTCCGTTTTTTCTGTGGATAAACGTTTCGAGGACCCATCGCCCCTGGACCGATTCCGGTCCATACACCGCCGACGACATCATCTATCCTCCCTATCTGGTTGATACTCCGGAAACACGCGAATCGGTAGCCAGGTACTACAATGCAGTACGAGCCTTTTCTCGGGATAATTTTGGAAATATCATCGGGGCTCTTGATGGGAATCAGAGCATACGGGACAACACGGTGGTGATCTTTACGGCGGATCAGGGACCCCAGGTTACTTTCAGCAAATGGACCCTCTACGAGGCAGGAGTAAATGTGCCGTTGCTGGTACGCTGGCCCGGAGTGGTTGGAGGTGGATCGGTCAGTGATGCGCTGATCAGTCAGACTGATATTCTTCCTACTGTTGTCGATATCGCCGGCGGAACCCCTCCTTCGGAGATCGACGGCCGGAGTTTTGTGCCGGTACTGCTCGGCGACACATCCACCCACCATGAAGAGGTTTTCTGTCAGCATACCAACCAGAGATTAACCATCGAGCCTTGCTATCCAATCAGAGCAATCCGGACGAATCGGTACAAGTATATCCGGAACCTTTATGCACCGGAGCAGAAATATATTAACAAGATCACCCTCTGCAACGATCCGCTCATGAGCACGTTCTGGTGCCCCTGGCTCGAGTTGGCGGAACAGGGTGATGAATTCGCTCAGGCACGAGTCCAGGCGTATGAGAGCCGTCCGTGTCATGAGCTGTACGATCTCCAAAACGATCCCTGGGAGCTGAACAACCTTGCCGACAACCCCGATTACGAACATGTTGTCATCGATCTCCGTCAGAAACTCGAGCTCTGGCGGGAACAAATGGGTGATCCGGAACTGACGGGTCCTGTCGGAAATTGCAGTGGCAAGGAACAGGGTGACTGTCCACTACCATCGACCGGCTCGCGCGTGCCCGGCAACACCGTAAGGAGTGTCTCCGGCGGGAATACCTCCTCTAACCTGCAGGAGAAATATTCGGTGCAGGGGCAGATGATTCCAGGAACGGACACGGGTAACAGCCATCCCGGGGTTTCCGTCATTCGTTCTGACGATGGCAGCATTCGGTTGGATCCGGGAGTATCCTCGCGCTCATCCAAATAAAAGCAGTTTCGGATAGGACACCCGAAACGGTGATTACACCATACACCGTATGCCGTAGCCCGACTGTAAAGGGCTTGAGAATGATTAAAACCTGTAATAAATTATTCGTAAGTCGTTGATTTTTCGAGGGCCGTTTTTGTGAAATTTCTTGCTATGTGCTGATTTAACAGAAGTTGCACGGGCCCGACCCGGAATATTTTAATTTCAACATATATAAAACATATAGAGCATTTGGAAAGGGGGATGAATGCATGATCAGTAAAGGGAATTCCATCCCCTTTAAAACCCACGTTGAAAATGCTTATTATATTCATGCCGGCAATGCCGGCATGTGTGGGCTGAGTGGAAAGCTTTGAGCATTTTTTTATTGCAGTTGAAATGAAGTTTACAATTTAAAAACCATTATGTGCAAAAAAGGATATTTTCCCGGTATTTCCAGGCTCATAGAGCCGGTATGGCTGTAAACGGTTCCCGTGCCGTTACAGGGACCTTCAAAAGTCCTTATTTAATTCCAGCAAAGTATCTGGCAGTATTCACATTTCTTACAGTCATAAATTGGTATTGCTTTAGGCTAATTATTTTATTCAGGTGGCTCTTATTATACTCTATTTTTTTTACGTTCCAGATAATTGCACCTTTGGTATATCTCATATCAATATATTCTTTTTTTACCGGGAGTTCATCGATTGTTTGCTTTGAGTCAATTTCGGGAAACAAATACGCGACATCTGTCTTTTGTTCAGCATCATTCTTCCATTCTTTTGGAATTGTGTCTGCAATCTTTTTTACTTCTTTTTCATTTTTAACAAGTGTTTGGATTTCAAAACCAAATTCCTTCTTTAATCTTTTTGGAATATCATTTTGTAACACTGTCTGTTTTGTGTTTGAGTCAAATATAATATTTCCGGAATTTAAATATGTTGCAACATTTGCATAACCCGGGGATTCAAAAAGATGTCTCAGTCTTTTCATTTCGACTTTTCTATTTCCTCCGACATTTATACCCCTGAGTAATGCGATATATTTCATAATAATATTCTTAATGATTTAAAATTTATAAACAATTCGTTTTCTGTGGCGAAGCGGAAGAAAATACAATATTGTTCCATTCTATATATAAAGAAAAAATCAAATTAATCCATACTTAGAGAAAGCCTGTCTTCAGTATTATCACTTGGAAAATGCCGGTAAAATAAAAGAAAAACCTACAAAAAACGCTTGTCAGTCGAAAACCGGCAAACCCCCGAATTCTTCACAGCATGCCGCAAACCATCTCAATCTCTCTACGGCGTATACCGTTTCCGGTACTCAGTCGGCGAAATCCCGAATCGCTGCCGGAACAGGGTGGCAAAATGGCGGGAATTATCGATTCCTACGTAGTTGGCGATCTCTTTGACATCGACCCGGGTCTGGGTGAGCATGCGGGATGCTTTGCCCAGCCGGAGGCCCGTTATAAATTTAGCCGGGGTGGAGAAAAAGCATTCGTTCCAGTGCCTGAAAAAGCCGGCCAGGGAAAAACCATAATCCGATGCCAGTTTTTCCAGATTGAACGGTTTCTGATAATGGTCCCGGATATACTGTTCGGCATCACGGATCCGTTTTTCCGCATCTGTCAAACGCTTCTCGTGTTCGGCAATGCGGCTTTCTATTATTGCCATCTCCGCATGACGGTCTATCTTATCTGCAATCCCCGGGATTGTAAGCTTTGAGCTCAGCTTGAGCAGCAGCTCAAGGTACATGGTTGTTGCCGGAAGATTATGTACCGGCCAGAGGAGCTCTTCTTTCGATTTCAGGCCCCAACGGGAAAAGAACTCTTTTTTGGTCGCTATATAACGGATATAGGTCTCTTTCCAGTGGTCGTGAGGACCGTAGGCATAATGATATCCGGGAACTTCAAGCAGGACAAATGGGGCTTGCACCTCCTGACGCTTTTGGTCTATCTCTAAAAACCATTGCCTTCTGTAATAAAAGAAAGGGAAACATCACCGACAGGCCAGATTCGATCCACTATATGGGTCTTTTGCTGGATATGGCCGATTGCAAATACCGGGGGAATGCCCGGTAATGTCCGTTTCAGATTGTGGAGATATTCAAAATAAAAGGTGTCTTTTTGCGCGTTGGCTTGTTTCATCAGGGAATCCCGATAATGTACTGATATTCCAATGTATAAATATAATGTAATGGAAAGTTGAAAGGTAGAACTCTATGGATCTATCCCGGTTGCCTTTATATATTCTGAGAAAAATTTAAACTTACTTGAGAGCAAAACATACCTTTTTCCGCTTAAATTACTATCGTAGCCACAACTATCGAAACCCGGCAAAGGAGGGGATTTATGCGTTCATGTATCATCGTAGCACTGTTTGCAGCACAGCTTTTGTATGCGGGTATCCAGCATTCCTTTTATGTTGCTCCAAACGGAAGCGATTCCAACCCCGGCTCCGAGGGACAGCCTTTTGCCACCCTGCAGCGGGCCGCGGATAAAATCGATGAGGTAAACAACAGCATGACCGGTGATATCGTGGTATATGTGAAAGCCGGAGACTATTATGTCGATCAGACCGTTGAGCTAACCGATGACCATTCCGGCTCGGGGGGTAATAAAGTGATAATCAAAAACGCCGATGCGGTCGGAAGCGCTCATTTCACGGGCGGCAGAGAGATTACCGGATGGCAGCAGCATGAGGGCAATATTTACAAAGCAGCCTGTGATCTTGATTTTTTCGTGCTCTTCGAAAACGGCACGCGCGCTATCAGGGCCAGAGAACCGAACCTTGAGTTTGATCCAAATTACCCGACTTCCCGGTATAAGTATCTCCGGGGCGGCGCACCGAACGGTGATGTCTATACGACACTTACCTATTATACCGGCGATCTGGACCCCTCCGGATGGGACCTCAGTGATGAGCCGCAGATACGCATGTGGTACGGCCCGAATAACTGGCGCTGGCAGGAGGGCATTCACACGGTTACCGGGATCAATGCATCGACACGGGTGATCAGTTTTACGCCCAGAGTGAACGAGGACTGGCAGAAGACCGGTGGTGACGATCAGGCGGACAGGGAACGATATGGTACCTATTACTACCTCGACGGTTCACTCTCTTTTCTTGACATGGCCGGCGAATTCCACCTGGATAAAGATAATAATGTTCTCTATTATCATGCCTATGATAGCCAGAATCCATCCAACCATACTATTGTCGCGCCGACCGTACACACTATTTTGAAAATAACCGGCTCGAATATCGTTATGGAGGGCCTCTCATTTTCGGTAACCGATCGTGGAGCCAATCCATTCGGCAATGTAACCGAAAACGGTATTGTCACGCTGAAAGACACTCGCAATGTCCGCATTGTCAAATGTCATGTTTCAAGTGGCGGACTTGAGGGAATTGTTCTTCGCAATGTTCACAACAGCAGTGTCCGGGACTCCTGGGTCCACGGCATGGGCGGGGGAGGGATCCTGGTGTGGCAGGGCAACGATGATACGGTGTATAACTGCAAGGTTCACGATATCGGTGCGGAAGTCGGCGGTGTCAGCTTGATTGGTCAGAACAAGGCAACCGATTATTCGCTAACCGATACATCGTTCCGTCTGGTAGTTATGAATTGCGAGCTGTTCAATTCACCACGATGGGCTGTCCGGTGGGGTTCCAACAAGGCCCATCACCAGAGCGGCGACCATTTGTTCAAATACCTGCGCGTTTACAATTGCGGCCAGGCAAGCAATGATATGGGGGCCATTTACTGTTGGCAAGCCGGTCCGGGGACGGTCATGGAGCAGATCCATATTACCGATATGGACTTTGATCTCCGGTATCCCGGCGGCCATTTCCAGGTAAGCGGTTTGTATTTCGATGATAACTCTACCGGACAGATTTGCCGCAATATCAAAGTGGAAGGCATTCAGGACTGCGACCATTGCAGTCTGTGCCGCCTGCGGAGTACCGGGCATACTGTCTTTAATGTTAATTGGAGAAACTCGTGGGCGGAAGGCTGGTCGGGTGGCGCCGAGCAGATGGGCGCGGATTTCGATGAGTCGCTGATGGAATACGACAAAATAGGCCTTACCTGCGATTTCCCGGGCGAATACGGCGGCAGCGGCAAGAGCGAATGCGGGGCAACAGTTGCTCAAACGGCATTGAGTGCTGCAGCGAAAATGCCGGCAGTACGGCTTGTCAAAGGAATAATGATAGACAAACAGAGCCCGGTATATTTCAAAAATGTTCCTGCGCATATCGAGATTTACAATGCGAGAGGACAAATGGTGGAATCGATTATGGTGCATGAAATCGATCAGCTCGATCTTTCCGGGACCGCAAAGGGGATTCATCTGTTCAGGATAAAGGAGGGCGGAAAACCTGAATAAGTTGCTGATAAAACCCAGGCGATAATTCGCTCGCATGGTGATTGCAAACAAGAATAACATTCAACAAAAGGATATACGATGAAAGCAAAAAGGAATAGCCCGATAACTGTGTTATCTGCAATTCTATTAGGAAGCGTGTATCCTTATTATTTATCTTCATTATTATTAAACAAGGCACGGTTAAACCAGGAGGTAACGCATGATTAACCGTCGGGATTTCATTCGACTGGGAGCCGGTTCAATTGCTGCTTCGGCGCTGAATCCTGCAATGAGTATGCCTTTGCAGAGCAGCCCCCCGAATATTGTGCTGATTTTTACCGATGATCAGGGATATGGCGATTTAAGCTGCTACGGCTCGACAACCATCAACACTCCCAAAATCGACCGGATGGCTGAAGAAGGCGTCAAATTTACGGATTTCCTGGTGACAAGGTCGGTGTGCACACCATCACGCGCGGCATTAATGACCGGGTCCTATGCATGCCGCGTGGGAATTAATTGCGTATTCCCTTCAAACAGTGAAGAGGGGCTTCACCCGGATGAAATAACGATTGCGGATATCCTGAAGCAAAAGAATTATGCCACGGCATGCATCGGGAAATGGCACCTTGGCCATTTGCCTCATTTTCTGCCTGCTCTTTTCCGTATAGTCGGCCTGGTATCAAATACACCATCTAATCTGTTTTGTGATGGCTTTAAAACATTGTCAAGATCTTCAAGTCTGTTGAGTATAAAAGCGCCTTTGCCCAGCGACCTATTGCAACCGTGGGATCTCCCTTTTCCATTCTTTTTATAGTGGAAAGACTCGCACCAATTCGTGCCGCCACAGCACGCGAGTTTGCCTCCAATGAGTTAAGCCGAAAAACCAGTTCCCCATTATAGCAGGTAAAACAGTCGCACAACAAAGTTTGGTAATAAAATTGCATGTTTGAGTTACGGGCTAATGAAATTGCCAAATATATCCCTGTCAAAGTATTTTTCAGGTATGACTGCTGCGAAAAGATATGCTTCAACGTTTCAAATGATTGCCGTAATACTTGACGAAGAGGCTGTCCCCTCGTTGCTTGCGGGCGGCTTTGCCGTGAATGAGGATAAATGCAAGGGCAATGCGGATCTATATAATCGCATCCGGTCGGCCTGTAAAGAAGGTGTTTAGTGTATCGATTCCCTGGAGAGCATAGGATTTTTGATTTTCGATTTAATATACGTCTTTTTGTGGCTTTTTCAAAATGAGCGTACCTTGTCTCGGGCCGTTATTCAAGGAAACCTCAAAAACGGCTGTATAACATAGGTAATTCATATCAAAGCCGGGG
>WJLZ01000170.1 GCA_014728215.1 Chitinivibrionales bacterium | reverse complement strand
GCCCAACATAGCGCGGCCGCCCTTGCTGGAGGGGGTGCGTCTGAGATCCCGATTGTAATCGGGAACTCAGACCAGGGGGAAACGCTATGCGGTTCCCCCACCAGAGAATCATTCTCAAGAATCTTGATCTCGTCATTGAACGCTTTCCGGCTTTGCCGGCTTAGGTGAAAGTGATGAAAGAAACGAAGGATATACTTTTTCAATAAATTTACAGAAAACTTTCAATATGGTAAAAAAATGATGAGAACAATAGATTATTTATCAGATAATGAATATGCAAAAAACATGGAAGATAAATTGTCTGCACCGGAAAATAATTTCTTAAAAACACCGGAAAAAGATTTCCGATTATAGAAGATAGCCTGAGAAAGAGAAGAAGGAAATGACCACGCACCAAACGGGGAATTAAAGCGCTTTAGCAGTTCCAGCGGCTCGTTTGCGAACACGCCATTCCCGGCACTGCAGCCTGTGCTATAATTCTTCTTAGGCAGCAATCTCCTGAAAGGTGATTATCACCGTCTTGACCGGATATCCCGACTTCTTGCCCAGATCGAGCAGGTATTTACGGAGCATCTCCCGGCATTTTTCTTTCACATATCCCTTTTTCAGAAGCTCCTCGCCTTCATCCATAAACTCATCGGTAAGTTTTTCGAGTTTCCGAACCGCTTTATCCTGCTCGTTGATCAGGAAACTCTTTTCCGGGTAGGAAACAGTGGTGCTGTTGATCACCGGTTTTTTCACCCTGAGCGGCGGAGCAGTAAATTTCAGCGTATCGCCCGAAGCGCTGTATTTCATGGTATAGTCGTCCTTGTCGAAATCCAGATAGAAATCGAAGGTCACACTCGAGGTCACTTTCACCTGGGCGCTGGAAATCTTGATGCCTAACACTTTCTGCACCGTGGTGTCGGTGAACACCATGGTCTTGGTCTCCGATGCCAGTACAAGCTGGGTGAGTCCTTCAAATTTCTCAGGATAACTGACCCTGGTAGTCTGTTTCGCGCAGGAAAAGAGCAGTCCAGATAAAAGGAGCGGTATTAGTACACGACACATGGGATTCCTCCGGGGGAAAAAATGAGATAGTGGAGCGGCGCACTGAGCGATATAGAAGTGTGGTTGAGCATTGGAGTAATGGAACTCATGGTACTTTTGTATTACCCTACGTTAATAAAATAAATATATATAGTGCGGGAAAAAGAAGTCTATCCTGAAATGTGGTAGCACGGCGGTAAAGCTGTCTTCCCCCTGTGAGCATTTTCACACCGGGACAAACTGAATCGCAATGCCTAAAGCATACTATATCATCGACTTACTACAATTTCCCCCGATCATTCCCGCGAAATAATTCACAGGGGTCTGATTTCCAGAGGATCACCGGAGATATCTATAACTCGTTATAAATATTGATGTTACAACAACGTGCCATGTCGGGCACGGTGATTGCAAAGACAGAGAGAGAGAATCTATCGTTTTGTTTTATTTACACACCACTAACCAGGAGGTATCAGTGATTCGACGGTTTATCACATTCATCTGCATGGCGATTGTAATCTTCACCTTTTCGGCCGGGGCCCAGAACCGATGGAGTCTGGAATTGCGCCCGGGAGGATCATTTCCGGTCAAGGAGCTTGGTGACGCCGATCTCACGCCGGGATTTGGTTTTGAAGGCACGGTGGCATATCGATTTATCGGTTCTTTTTGTGCCTATGCCGGATGGGGATGGAACCGGGTGACGGCCGATCAGTCCTTTGCCGGTCCCGACGTCCGGTTTGAAGAGACCGGGTATGTTCTGGGGGTGCAGGCCATGTATCCTTTCGGCCGTTCCATGCTGAAGTATTATGTACGGGCCGGGATTTTGTACAATCATATCGAAACGGAAGACAGTGAGGGCGAGATAGTCGACAGTTCACCCCATGGTCTGGGCTGGCAGGCCGGGGCCGGGCTTGCATTCGATATTACCGACCACCTCCGGTTGACCCCGGGCCTTCGATACCGGTCCCTGTCCCGGGAAATTGATATCGACAATACTGTTGTCGACGCCGATTTGCGCTATCTTTCGGCAGGGGTCGGCATTGCCTGGCGCTTCGGGAGAGGATAACCCCGCCCCCTGAACAGGAGGCAAAAGCCCATAACCTAAACGTAAACAAACACCAGTTGGGAGACACAATGATCGACCGTCGTACCTACAAACCAGTGCCCTATTACATCCTCACCTATCTCATTACCTATGCCCTCTGGTTCACGGGGGCATATATGAGTCACCGGGAATGGGGTGACGGCCCGCATATGATCCTCATGCTTGCGGGGCTCATTGTGCCCTTTGTCCTCTCTCTGGTCTTTATCTTCGCTTCGGGCAAGCCGGTTCTCAAGAGGCTGTTTTTCAACCGGCTTGTCAATATTCATCTTATCGCTCCTGAAACTTTTCCCTTCATTTTTCTTATCATGCCCCTGTCGGTGCTGCTCTCTATCGTCCTTTCGCTCCCCTTCGGGGGAACAATTTCGCAGTTTCACTTTGCCGAAGGGTTCTCTTTTTCTGCGGGATTCGTTCCTGTTGTGCTTCTGCTTTTTCTTGCTTCCACCTTTGAGGAACTCGGGTGGCGTGGCTATGCTTTCGACAGCCTTGAAAGTAAACACACGTTTTTTACCGCATCGGTAATTTTCGGGATGGTATGGTCATTCTGGCATTTTCCCCTACTTTTTGTCAAAGGTTCCTATCAATACGAGATTTTCCACCAAAATCCATTGTATGCCCTCAACTTTTTTGTCTCCATTATCCCTTTAGGGGTGATTATCAGCTGGGTATGCATCAAAAACGGCAAGAGCATTCTTGCCGCGGTGCTTTTTCATTTCATAATCAATATGTCTCAGGAGGTGTCGGCAATCTCGCCGGCAACAAAGTGTATTCAGACCGGGGTCCTGACAATGATTGCCGTTGCGCTCATAATGGTGGACAGGGAACTGTTTTTCTCCAGAAAGCACTTTGTGCCGAAGAGGAGCCAGCTCAGGAGTACCGAGTGATTGTTTGCCCTCCGATGCAATAATTGATAAGGAGTGTTACAAGCTGATACCCATGATACGTACATAGCATAGGGTATTTGCCGGATTGCATCAACGGCTGGGCAAAGATGAAGCTCCATGGCTATGCTTTAGTTCTTAAAGGGCGGCATGCGATTTGCTTATTTAGCACTATATATTTTAGGTCAGTGCTGTCCAAAAAAATTGAAAAATATAATAATACTGATATTTTTAACTTTCTGATCAGCGAATATCAGCTTGATCAGCGTAATTAGCGTTCTATTTTGGACAAGACTGGTTTTAGGTGCTCAGTTGTGAAAGCGAGAGATCTATGTCGCCGGAATCTGCTGTTCATCTTCTTGATGAAGGCCATATACTTCTCTTCTTGGTGCAGTTCTTTATCCTGCTTGGTTCGGCCAAGCTGCTTGGATTGTTTTTTGTACGCTCTGGGGTTGCACCACTGAATGTATAATTGCTACTGACCGTCAATTCAGCGACTGGAGGTTCCAATGAAAAAGCAGATCTTATATATCACAGCTGCACTTGTCTGCACAGTAAGTGTCTTTTTTATTGATCTTTCGCTGCCGCTGGAATACATTGAGTGGATTTTGTATATTATCCCGCTCATTATTATCTACCTGGTCCAGCGTTCTGTTTATACTTATATGTTGCTTGGCCTCATCGCAGTACTTCTGGTAAGTGGTCTTGTTCTCTCCCCTCGGCAAGAAACTCTGCCCCTTATCTCTGTTGTTAATAGATTTGAAGGGTTTGTCGCATTCACTGCCTTTACAATAATTATCAATATGTTGATCCGTTCAAATAATAATCTCAGGGAGACTAAAACCCTTTCAGAACAGTACTCGGCAAAACTCGAAACTGCCAACAGGGAGCTTGAAGCATTCACCTATTCCGTCTCTCACGATCTTCGGAATCCAGTTAACAATATTTTCTTTATGACTGAAGCGCTTTCTACCCTCCATGCCGAAAACCTGGATAGTGAGGGCATGAAGTTCGTACAGGAGATCGAGAAAAGCGGTAAGCGAATGGATGCTATTATTTCTGACCTGCTTCGGCTCTCGCAAATTTCACGAAACGAAATCGTTTATGAATCTGTCGATCTCAGTAAAATGGCATCCGATATCATTACAGAGCTTCGGAAAAGCAGTCCTCGCGACAATATGACGGTAAAAATTGAAAAGCATATGACTGTAACTGCGGATAAAGGATTGCTCTACAGCGCCTTACACAACCTTCTTGGCAACGCCTGGAAATACACGGCAAAAACTTCCAATCCTTATATTGAAGTTGGTGCAAAGAAAGCAGACGAGAAGCTGATCTATTATGTCCGGGACAACGGTGTTGGATTCGATATGCAGTATGCAAAGAGCATATTCACTTCCTTTACGCGGGTTCATGCAGAAAAGGAATTTCACGGCACAGGAATCGGACTGGCAATAGCAGAACGCGTCATCATGCGCCATGGAGGAAAAATATGGGCCGAATCCACCCCGGGAGAGGGGGCGACATTTTACTTTACTATTCCGAAGGCGGCCCACAATGTAACACAATCCGTCGCCCCCCGGCGTCATTGAGACCAGTGAACGCACTATTGATTTCCGGCACCGCGGCAAAGGTGCTTTCCGAAACATGCATCTCCCCTGCCCCGCATCCGGTTCTTCAAAAAGTTGTCTGATATAACCATACCTTTTTCTACGTGTATTATTTTCATTAAAACCGAATCGGCTCAACATACCGGAGGATTAAACATGCATCAGGATCAGATACACAATCTTCGGAAAATGGCGTTTGACGTGCGCAGGCACATACTCACGATGAGCACGCGGGGAGGATGCTTTGTTGGCGCCTCCTTTTCATGCACTGATATTCTTATCTGTTTATACCAGTATTTTTTAAATATTTCAAAATCGAACCTGCAGAATCCCGGCCGGGATTATTTCTTTTTATCCAAAGGCCATGCGGCGCCGGCGCTCTATGGGGTTCTCGCCGAATCGGGGCTGATTTCCAAAGACCATCTGAACAATCACCTTTCACCGAACGATCATATATATCTTCACCCGAATCCGAACATCCCTGGAATCGAATTCCATTCCGGTTCACTGGGGCATATGCTTCCCCTTGCAGTGGGAGTTGCGATTGACTGCAAACGGCAGAAGACAAACAACAGGGTTGTCGTTGTAACCGGTGATGGTGAACTCAATGAGGGTTCCAACTGGGAAGCATTGCTCACTGCGCAGGCCTATAAACTGGATAACATGATTATCATTACGGACCGGAATCAATTGCAGGCAAATGTTCCGACCGAGGATCTTATTCCATTGGAAAAACTCGAGGACAAGTTTGCTGCATTCGGCTGTGGGGTTACCCGCATTGACGGCCACGATTTTGAGATTATCAATAACACACTCACTTCAGTGCCCTTCGGAAAATCGAAACCCTCGGCCATTATCGCCGAGACGGTGCGGGGCAAGGGAATCCCTTCTATGGAATCCAGAACCGACAAGTGGTTCATGCAGCCGACAGTGGAGGAAGCATCGGAACTTATGAGGGAGATGGAGAAAAACTGGAGTAATGGAGTAATGGGGTAAGGACAATACACCGGCTAGCCTGGTACTCCATCATTATTTTAACTTTTTCACTCTGAAATCATCGAGGCTATTTCACGGCAATGAACTATGAACACACCTTACTTCACTTAGCACGACAGAACAGCCGCCTTATTATTCTCACTGCAGAGAACAGAGGCCCAATCCGTTCTTTTGCAGAGGAGCTTCCGGACCGGTTTGTCGACGCCGGCATTGCAGAGCAATCGCTGGCCGGCACTGCTGCGGGTCTGGCGTTGCGGGGAAGAATCCCCATTGTCCATTGCCTTGCGGCCTTTATCACCATGCGGGCCTATGAATTTGTGCGTACCGATATCGGGTACCCATCCCTGCCGGTGAAAATCATGGGAACGATCCCCGGTTTTCTGTCCGAAGCAAACGGCCCGACTCATCAGGCGGTCGAAGACATCGCGCTCATGCGAACGATCCCATCGATGAACATTTTCTGCCCTGCCGATGAACAGGAACTCTGTGAGGCCCTCCCCGTGGTGCTGGAAAGCAAAAGCCCCTTCTATATCCGGTTCAATGCTTTGCCGACATCAATTTCTCATACCCATAAGGTAGAGATCGGCAAAAGTGAGCGGCTCACCGAAGGGACCGATATCACCATCCTCACTTACGGCATGCTTACCGGTTCTGTTTACGAAGCTGCGCTCAAGCTTATCGAAGCGGGGATATCGGTCAACCTGATCAACATGCGGTTTGTGCGTCCACTTGATGAAAATGCGGTTCTTCATGCAGCCCGAACCACCTGCATGTTGATTACTATCGAAGATCACATCCCGACCGGCGGCTTGTTCACCGCTGTTGCGGAGCTTCTGGTAAAAGAGAATGTGCGAACCCCATTACAACAGATCGCCCTGAAAAAGACCTGGTTCAAGCCGCTTTTGTTGCCCGGCCTGCTCGAGCATGAGGGCTTTACCGGGGATCAGCTCGCCGATGAGATAACTGGAATGCTGAGCGAGTAACGATGCGATCGGTCCGGACGCGCTCTGTATCCGCATGCTCCATGGTCATTCCTGCTCTCTCAGGTTCTGCCGCATAAATTCACCAATCGATTCCCACACCGCCGGATCCGAAAGCAGATCGTTATGGGCTCTTCCGGGGACCGGAACGAATCGGCATCCCGGAGAAGCTTCCGCAAGACGTTTTCCCTGATTGAAAGGGATAAGCCGGTCGTTTTTGCCGTGGATAATCAGCACGGGGCAGGAAATCTTCTGAATTGTTGATATCGATGGATACACGTCTCTCACCACTATCTTTACCAGCCAGGAGGGGTAAAACTGTGAGGCGACATCGTGCAACGAAGTCCAACCGCTCACGGCAATGAGACCGTCAACGGCGTCGGGATTTGCAGCAGCACACGTAATTGCCGCAGCGGCGCCCAACGACCATCCGCAGACTATCCGTGGGTTATCCGGATACTGCGATTGAACCCATTTCAAAAATACATCGCAAGCTTCGCCGACGCTTTTTTCCGAAGGTTTCCCTTCGCTTCGCCCGTAGCCGGGGTAATCGAGGGCCACAAAATGAACGTTCAGCATCTGAAGAAGGGCGAATTGTCCCGACTGACGGAGGGTTGCGAGGTTTTCGGCATTGCCGTGAAGATAGAGAACTACCGGCATGTTTCCCGGAAGATTTTCGTTGCGGAATTCCCATCCTGTAACGGTGAGCCGTGAATCGGTAGTGAGCCTGATTTCTCTCAACGGAGAGGGCGCAGGCGACGGCACTTCCAGCGAAGGCGCGGGATAGACGGATTTTTGAACAATACAGCCGGGAAAAGATATCATAGTAAATAATATAAGAGAGAGTACTGCACTTTGTTTCATTTTTAAGTCGTGAAAAAACGATTCATTAATAATGACAGCGATTTATATTAAAATAATTGATAACTACTCAGGTCCTTAAGGATGATTTCAGGCCTCATTCCGACTTTCGCGGGAATGACGAATCCGCCCCACCTGATTAGTTACAAGAGTTGTATAAAGAGTATCAGCACTAAAGAGGAAACGATGCCGCCACGATGCCCCGGTATGGATCCCGGAAACTGGACCCCTACAGATATTACCGAACACCCTTGCCCAAGATGCGAAAAGACAATCGAGTTCTGGAAAGATGATACCCGGCGCATCTGTCCTCACTGCAATACAACGGTTGTTAATCCCCGATTCTCCACCACCTGCGCATCGTGGTGCAAAAAAGCTGATGAATGCCTGGGAAGCAGAAATGAAAAAGAGTAAGGTTGGGGCTGAAAAAAGTACTGATATAAGCTCTTCTTCATTCTCTGTCCCCCAAGTATGGGGGACGGGCGGAGCCCGGGGGGGTTGGACTTTCAGGAAAAGCATTTTCCAAGCTGGGTCTTAGGGCCGCATAGGCCCTACCAAAATCATACATACCCGATCACCTAAAAAAGCATATATTTCAGTCCAATCCCGACACTGTACCCGTTAATTCCGATTTTATCTTCGGTATCGAATACCAAGGGCAGTGAGAGGTAGAAATAGAGTGGGAACGGAAGGCCGATGTTGGCGATTTCCATACCGTAGCTGAAAGTACAGGTTACAAGGTCCTTGTCTTCCTTATTGATTTTTTTCTCGGCAACCCATTCGGTATCGGCTTTGTGCACCGCATAGGAGAGCGTGTCGTTGGCCGGACGCCAATCATCGGTGGTATCGCTGTCGATGAAATTGCGCAACGAATCCATGGCTTGTTTCTCGGTCCGGACTGTATCGCTCAACAAAGGAGAAAAGGTATAGACGCTGATACCCTCACTTCGAACATAGGAGCCGTCACCGGGTGCAAGGGGAAAGGAAGGTGTTACGCCGAAAGAGGTCATCAAATGCTGCCGCTTTATACCAATATACGCATGGACATCGATCATATCGCTCCGGCGTACTTCTTTATCGTTGATATAGCTGAACGCCTTGTCGCGGCCCCAGGCAAGTTCTTTTGTTGTCGGTTCGGCCCGGCCGAGTTCGTAATCCCATTGCGTAGCCGTGGTTTTGAAATAGAGCAGTCCTGTGGAATAGGAGCCGCCCAGCATTACCATTCCCCATTCTTTGGTGATGGTATAATCGAGCCCTAGATTAGCGCCGAATACGCCTGAACCAAGCTGCATATCTGAAACGACAAGCTCATGTCCGAGATCGTAAATATCGGCCCGCCCGGTGGGGAGGGAAAATCCCAACTGCGCCTGCATCTGGCCTTCCATGCCAAGTTTTTTTGCAAGAGAAAGGGAGATGTCACCCACACCGGCAATCTTTTTTTCCGAGCTTTCGCTGGTGATCGCTTCTTTCCACTGGAGCGGCATGCTCAGGGTGAAATCGAGTATATGGGGATGGAACCCGAATGTAATGGGGATTGTCGTATTCCGGCGTGAGGCCATTCCACCTCCTGCATCATTGATCACCGATTTTGCCAACCGGACTTCCATATCAAGCATGGCTCCGGGCACCCCCCGGCCGATCCACCGTACACTCGCCCCGCCGGTGGCACTTCCACCACCGACACCGCACCCCCCGATGCCTTTCCAGGGGACAATCGTAAGAACATGCTTATTAAACTTTTCGCTATTGTGAAATCCGCGCCATAATGACACAGCTGCAATGCAGACAATAATCGGAAATCCGTACTGTAAAATTGTCCGGTACTTTTTATTAAATTGACATTTCATATTTTGGCCTTTCTTTTGAGCATGGGGGCATTAATCATTGTTTTCGTACCGTTTCCATCGTGCATGATATACACGCTCTGTCCGAGTGAACGGACCGAGGAGAGTAATTGCCGATCGGAATCGATCGTACCGACAAATGCGCCGCTCAGGCTGTAGAGCCGGTATTCTTGCCACACAGGGGCAGTAATACCTCTCGCGGCATCGGGTAAGGACTTTGCCCCTACCAATCCGTCCGGAAGGTCTCCGAGCCAGAAATCCGGGTGCGCAGGGCCGTGAAGGCCGCCCCAACCTTGGTTCCGGACGAATATTTCTGTCTCTTCGGTACTGATATTCATTACCGCGATATAGCTGTTTATATCGGATGTATAGACAATGTGTTCATTGCTGTTGGCAGCGAAACGCCCGCTGTTGATTTTGTCATCATTTTCGCTTACGGATTTATAAACAGATCCCGGATTGCTCCACCTGTATATATTAAATTTTTCATGATTCCCGGCGTTCGCACTCAGATATTGGCCATCCGGCGTAATGCTCGACTGGCAGTGAGAATCGTATCCATTGCGGCTTCCGTTGACTTCTATCATATACAAATGATCAACATCGTAGCCTTCCGAGCTTCGAGCGGCGATCCTCATACCATCGGTACTTATAGCAAATTCACCGATATAATTTTTTTGCGGATCGTTATATACCGTCTCTTTATTCCCGGCAATATCTACTTTGTAAAAATTATGCCCCTCGACATAAAACGCATAGTCATCATCAGGCCGATAAGTGGCAATGCTTGCCCTCCCATGCCAATAGTATACTCCCGGAATATTCACCGGATCTGTGCCGTCGTTATTAACCCGCCACATATATCCTTTGCCATTTATATTCTCACCGCCGATGTCATTGTTAGGCACAGAAGGATCATCTGTAAGAACATATATATAATTGGCATCGGCCGACCAGCAGGCATTACGCGCATTTGAGATAGTTGTAATTTTCGTCCGCGAATTTCCGTCGGAGACATATAAATCTCCACCGTTTCCCCATACTACCCAGCCCTCGATCGAAGCGCCTTTTGCCGAATACATTACACTCAAAATAAGAACCATCAGCACAATCCAGTGAGTTACACGCATACCGCTCTCCTTAAAAAAGTTAAATTGAAGCAACTATCTAACCGATTAACCCTTTATGCACGAACTAGCTGAGATTGAGTTTACCTACTCATTTCCGCCTTTTGAATACACTATTAATATAACAAAAATGACGGCGTGGAACCAATAAATAATTTATTACCCACAGGAGCGACAATTTCTGATATATAATAAATAATATTGCCCACTCGCTGCCGCTGTCACCGGGAAGGATGCTTTAGGAGAAGAGCGTATCGTCCATAATAACAAAACCCGGATGATTCAAGGCACCTCTATAGCTTAAACCGATCTATTTTAAGCGTTTACCGTTCTCTTATTCCCTTGAGCTGGAACAATAAGCAGCGTATCAGAGCTTCCGGCATTTAGAGTAAAATCATGCGGAAAACTATCATAGACTAAAGGCATATACGCTCTAACTGTCCAGCCTGTATCAATGTGAAACGGCTCATAGACCATAATCATTTCGTCTACAGTTAAATTTAAATAATCTGCTTTATTGAAAACAGCTACGACTTCAACATGTTTCTGCCCTGCGGTGGCGTATGTATGATCCACATACAGCGTATCGGTTGTGCGGCCCCGCCTGGGAACAGAAATGGAGGTATCATCATCTCGCCTATCGAATCTCACAATGACAGAATCGAGGTGTTCTGGGAGTGAAAGAATTATGCCGATTCTGATTGTATCGCTGCTATCCCATACCAGAGAATCTTTTCCAGGAAAAAATAGCATAACGTTACTATTACGAGGATCTTCCAAGGGGTCCGAAGGAGAAGTGCAAAGAAAAAAAAGAAATGCAAGAGAAAAACAAGCTATTAATGCACAATAGTTTAATGTACTACAGCGAAGCATATATGCAATTTTTCTCATAACCCAATCCTATAATCAAAAAAGCGCGCTATTGCTGATAATATAATATCTAAAAAACTGAAATTATAATTTACCAGGGAATTTCTCTCAGATCGGATCAATAAGCATAAGAATTCGACTCACATATTCGGCCCAAGCTAAATTGATATATTTTCGGCGGGGTGTTTGTTTGGATTTTTTGTGAATAATGCTGTTTTGCAGCTATATTCATCATTCCATAAAAAGCTTTGCGAAATGGCATAATTGCCCTGTTAGGGGAAATAGGTTTGGCACCCATTCTTCTATGGGCGGTTCTTCGTCTTTATGCTTTTTGACTTTTTCTTAGTCAATGATGAATTCAACCAGCTTGCTTTTTCTTTATAATAATTTCTTATCTCCTCATTTGTTTTGTTCTTAGTTTCTTCATGGATTCTATCACGTGTTTCTCTAATGAATTTCATGGTTTTAAATTCATTCATAGGTGGTAACCTCCCGTGGTGAATGTATTGTTAATTGTCTAAATCCATATTCAATATTCACTGCATTGAATTTTGCAATCTTATCAAAATGCACGATATGTTTAAAGTTCCAGCTGACAAGAATATCTGCATTGTGGACTGTAGCCAATGCAATATGAATCATGTCATTCTTGTATTTCTGTGTTAATATTTTATGCCCGAGATAGGCATCCGTCAGCATTTCAACATTTGAATCAATCTCAAATTTAACCACATCATAGTCAAATAATTCTCTGTATTTCTGTTTAACCGTTTCCGGTGCATTTTGAAGTTCTGCAATAACTATATCCGAAGTCGCAACTTTAAAGAATCCATTTTTAATGTCCATAAAAAGTCCGTTTGACCACTTTTGAAATTCGCCATCAAAACAACCGCCGATAATAGATGTGTCCAGATAGATTAGTGGGATTTTCATTTCAATTTTCCTTTAATGCATTTTGATACTTTTATCTCCCCTTCCGCCGCCCATTTCTTCTGTCTTTGGGTGCCAAACCTATTTCGCATAACGAATTCTTCCCCGTAATCTTCCCCGGATTCTTATCCTCTTCTCACCGCTCCCCCACCTTCCTGAGCATAGAAAGCACCTTCTCCGCCTCATCTTCCTTGAGATTACCCAATCCGCAGGCAGGAGTAAAGATTCGCTGGGATTCAATTTTCTCTTTGCCGATACCTTTGTCGGTAAAAACAGTGGTGAGTTGATCGATTCTTTTATTCAGGCTATCGACATTTTCCTTTTCGATATCCTCGGAGCTTCCGGTGGGCACGATACCCCACCCGAGGATTTTGCCCCGGTCTAAAAACTCACCGATCGCATCGGGATAGAGTGCGACTTTTTCTCCGAATTCATAGGCATCAAAGGCAATAACATCGATATCGGTGCGCGCGATAAGCGACCAGTCCATATTGCCGCAGCAATGGATTCCCACCAGGCCCCCGGCCTCATGAATTTCACCGGTGATCTCATTCACGCCACTTATCACGTCCTCATCCGAAATCCCCATATACGCAGGGGTACCAAGGGCCGAAAAAATAGGCTCATCAAAGAAAATCGCGACTTTTTCACCAATTTCCGAGAGGACTTTTATCTGCCAGAGCGCTTTGGCCGTTATGCCTTTCAACACGATATCCTGATACTGTTCATCGAACCATACCGCTTTTCCATCATTGTCATTAAGAGTCAGCCCGAAGGTAAATGCTCCGATTACTTGTCCTTTTATATAAGGAACCTTATTTCCTTTTAACCGCCGTACAAAGGCATGAAATCCTGCCGCATGCTCATCACCCAATGCAAAATAGTCGAGGTCCTTTTCGACGATTTTCTCATAAAATCCGGCCATGGTCTCCAGAAGCTCATCGGTACGCTCAACCCAGACCTTCTTTTCGGCATCATCGTAGGAAACCCCCGGAAATCCTTCACAGTACTGGGGAACCATATTTTCCCTGAACGACCGTTTCGGAAGCTGGGGCCACGTAGGGATCGAAAGTGGATTCCGCTCTAAAGCATCCAGTGCATCTTCTCCGCTCTTATAAGGAGTACTGCCGATCATACAGGTCTGATTGGGTTGAATAAGTGGCATAGTAAAACCTTTCTATCTTTTTAAATCACACATTTCAAATCACAAAAACGGTGCGTTCGATCCCGGGATGGATAAGCCTTGTATTGTTCTTTTTACCTTAGCCTCAGCCATATTCTTACCAGATCCCTTCCAAATTATATTTTGCCCCCCTTTGTATTCCACCTCTCCTCTGAAAATCAGGCGAATTGATTAAATTATTAAGCTAAAACTCTTTAATCAATATACCCAAATTATTTATATTATTATTTAAGGAGTTAAATGCCAGGCGTTCTTCCCTATATCAGCTTCAGTTAGCATAGCAGCCCCACCACTTTGTGCGAAAAAGGAGTGTCTTTCGATGCATATTATCCCCGATACTCAGAGGATATCCGCCTCTGAATTGGAACTTCACGAAGAAAATCCCGATAACATTGAGCCTGAAAAGCGGAATCATTTTTCAGAATTCCTGATGGATTTCATCTCAAGCGGAACTCATCGTACCCATACTTTCGAACAACGAAGAAAACTGGTTATGCTCAACGGTATGTTCATAATCGGTTTATTGTTTATGATTCCCTATGGAATTCAGGGGTTGGTATCCGGGAATATAACCGTTGCCGTTATCGATTTTGCCGCCATTGCCCTGATATCAGTTTCCTTGTTTTCTCTCCGGGCAAGCAAAAACTATAATATGGGATGTGCGCTCGGAATTCCGGTCTATATGCTTCTTATTCTTTTTCTTACAATCTATGGCGGAATAGGTCGGACCGGCTATTTGTGGTCTTTCTCTCTCCCCTTCATTATAATTTTTCTTTTAGGTTCCAGAAAAGGAGCTCTTGTTTTCGGCCTCTATCTTCTTGGATTGCTTATCTTCTTTTTCACCGACTTTCCTCCGGGTTCAACCTCCTATACTTTTGCCTTTAAGATGCGCTATCTGGGCGCCTTTCTTTCGGTGTATCTTCTGGCTACTTTTTTAGATCGTGTTACCTTGGAATACGAAAAAAGGATAACCAGCGAAAACAGTAAATATGAACAGGCGAGCAGTGAAGTAAAAAAAGCATGGATATTTATCAGGAATAACGAAACGACGATCCAGACACTTATCGACCGTGCATCCGATGCAATTCTGATCATTCAGAATAAGATTATTGTCTGCGTTAACGAAAAAGTACCCGAACTTGGGGGGTACGCCAAAGAAGAGATTATCGGGGCGCCTTTTACCAAATATATCCATCCCAACCATGTTCAGGAAGCCAATGCGAATTACATGCTTCGCATCAAGGGCGTTTCGATCCCGGAAACTTATCCATCGGTGCTTGTCGGTAAAGACGGTGTCGATATCAATGTTGATATACGCGGTGGTAGAATTATGTATCGCGGAGAACCTGCGGATCTGGTCTTTCTGCGAAAAAAATAGTTACCCTTCTTTCCGTTCACCGCTTACCGAATAGCCGGCATCAGCGATTGCCTTCTCGGCCAGTGTCTCATTGAATGTACCGACACATCGGGCCTTTTTCTCATGAAGATCCACATCAACCTCGGTAATTCCCGGCACTTTCCGCAATTCTTCGGCAACATGAGCAGCGCAATGATTGCAGGTCATGCCCTCGATACCAAAGGTCATTCCCGGGCTTTCGGACGCTATCTCCTTTTTGAGTCCGAGTTTTTTAAGTGATGCACTCCAGAGCGAGGGTACAAGTTTTCGCATGAGCGACATTGCAAGAAGTATCAGGAAAATGACGGAAAAACCGATTTTCCAAGGAGATACGCCTATGTCATGAACATGACTCAGTGGATGATATCCGCTTTCCTGAAAAAGGGCGAAAATGTAATTGAGCAAATAGCCGGCAGCAATGGAAAGAATCGCAATGGAACCGAGAAACACAGCAACCATCTTTTTGCCCATGGCATTTCCAATCAGGGTAATGGATGCCGCGTTGGTGGCAGGGCCGACAGCCAGAAAGACAAACGCTGCTCCAGGTGAAAGCCCCTTCTCCATAAGCGCCACTGCAATAGGAATCGATGCCGTTGCACATACATAGAGTGGCACACCACCGACAATCATGATCAGCATGCTGATAATACCCGCCCCCACATATCTGGTAAAGAAATCCGGCGGGATAATCCATGCAATAATACCGGAAATTATAATGCCGACTACCAGCTGAAGAGAAATATCATCTAAAAAATCACCATAGGCATACAGGGCCATGCCTTTGATTTTCTGAAATATCGAATGCCGGTGAGGGTCGGGCCTCTTGCAGAGGGTACATGATACCGTTCCGGTTTCATTTCCGAATGATTCTGAAGCGCTATGGGAGAACAAATTAGCGGTGACACCTCCGGCCACCCCCATTATCAATGCCGCGATAGGGCGAAATATTGCAAACACCGGCCCCATCATACCATAGGTGGCAAAGATGCTGTCGACTCCGGTCTGAGGGGTCGATATCAAAAACGACATCGTAGCGCCGTCGGAGGCCTTACTTTTTCGCAACGAAAGAGCCGTGGGAATAACCCCGCAGGAACAGAGTGGTAGCGGAACCCCCAGAAAAGACGCTTTGAACACGCTTAACAGATTGTTTTTCCCCAGATGCTTAACGATAAATTCTTTTTTAAATAGAACATGGAGAATACCCGCAAACGTAAGGCCCAACAGGAGGTAAGGCGCCATACTAAAAAAAGTTGCAACGATTTCATTCAACAAATTATTCATCACACACCCCCCGCTTCTTTAGATTTATAACCGCTCCTCTTTGTATTTTATTACGGTTAGATCTTGTTAGTGTTTGATACATAATATATAATCTCATAAAGATTTAAAGGAGTATAGCTAATGCCAATCTATGAATACAAATGCCGTGACTGCGGCAAATCTTTTGAAGAACTTGTATCGTTATCCCAAAGCGATGGAATTACATGTCCATCATGTTCATCGAAAAATACCGAAAAACAAATGTCTGTTTTCGGCACGGTAAGTGGAAACTCACCCGATATGCCCTGCGCAGCTTCATGCCCCAGTGCTGATTCGTGCGGCAAGGGAAGCTGTTGCTCTCAATTTGGAGGACACCCCTAATCGAACGGGATTTATAAGTCTATGAATCAAATAAACTTAAAAGAACAGGTTAATATAATCCGTGAAGCTTTCGGGTATATAAACCAATTCAAAGGCGCCACCTTTGTAATCAAACTCGACAGCACGTTGATTGAGCATCCATTCTTTTCTTTGGTTATCAAAGATATTGCCCTTCTCCACCATATGGGCATTAAAATCGTCATTGTCCCCGGTGCCCGGCAGCGAATCGATGAAATACTCAAGGCATTTCATGTCCGCTGCAGAATCGTCAACGGCACCCGGATTACCTCGCCCGGGGCCATTCCATTTATCAAAATGGCCGCCTTTGATGTTTCTAATAAAATCATGACCCTGCTTGCCGAAAATAATACTCATGGCATAATTGGCAACTGGGCCAAGGCGCGGGGTATTGGTGTCATAAATGGTATCAATTATCAGAACTCGGGCATTATTGAAAAAGTGAATTCGGATATTGTCAAAACCGTCCTGGACCAGGGCATGATTCCGATTTTTCCCAACATTGGGTGGAGCGCCAAAGGTAAACCCTATAATATTTCATCAAACGAACTTGCAGCCACGATAAGCCAGGAACTTCGAGCGGCAAAACTCTTCTTTCTTGCTGATTTTGAAGGAATTACGGCAAACACCTACAAACTTCCACGAAATGTGCAGGTAACCGCCGACGGTATTATTTCGCGGATGAATGTCACCGAAGCAGAGAAAATGCTTGAATTGAATTCTTCCCGGAAACACGATTTCAAAATGGAATTGATATCCCTGGCTCATAAAGCTTGTACCGAGGGAGTGCAGCGGGTGCATATTGTTGATGGACGGGGTGAGGGCATGATTCTCAAGGAAATATTCTCCAGTCGAGGCTGGGGCACAATGATCTATGCCAATGATTTCGAGAATATTCGCCCCATGCAACATGCTGATATTGGCGAAGTTCTACATATTATGCAGCCTTCAATCAAAGAACGGTCACTGTTGCCGCGCACAGCTGAAGAGCTGGAAACGAACATGGAAGACTACGTTGTTTTTGAAATCGATGGCGCTATTCATGGATGTGGTGCTCTTCACATTCATTCGAGTGATCAGGCCGAAGTTGCAGCTCTTGCGGTCGATTCTGCCCAAGCCAATCAAGGTATCGGCTCAAAACTGATGAAATACCTGCTTCAGAAAGCCAGGGCAGCCAAATGTAAGGAGGTTTTCGTTTTAACCACCCAGGCGCCGGACTGGTTTTCAAAAGCAGGATTCAAAGAAGCTTCGGTTTTATCACTGCCCGAATCAAAGAAAAAGCAGTATAACAAAAACCGAAACTCCCTGGTTTTCACCTATTCCCTTAAGCGGAAGGCACGGCAGCGGCGGTTGAGGGTGGAATAAAGTAGTTGCACCCATGATTCCGGTAGGGCCTGGGGGTCTATTCCCTCCCCCGGCGGGGACCATGATAAAACACAGCTATGAAAATGCTTTTCCTGAAAGCCCAACCCCCTGGGCTCTGCCCGCCCCCCATACTTGGGGGGCAGAGAAAGAACAAGAGCTTATATCAGTGCTTTTTCTCCCCCTCAGCCTTACTCCGCTTTCACCGCGTTAATCAAACCACCGGCAAGGACATACGATTTCTCCCGTGAAGAAAGCTGAGAGACAACAGAAAAACTCTTTGATTTTGTTTGGTTTACAACAACAAGCTCATCACCGGCCTCAAGCCCCTCGCGAACATCATCGACCACAAGTCTGTCATTTTCACCAAGATCGTCATAGTCGGCGGGATTTTTGAAAACGGCAGGGATAATACCGAAATTAACCAGATTGGCCCGATGGATTCGTTCGATAGATTTTGCGATCACCAATTTCACCCCCAGGTACATGGGGCATATGGCAGCATGCTCCCTGGATGAGCCCTGGCCATACGATTCTCCGGCAACAATGACATTATGGAGCCCTTTTTCCTTATTGGCGAGGGTTCTCCGCGGAAATTCCGGCTCATTTCGTTCGAACACAAAATCGGCATAGCGGGGGATATTGGAACGATATTTCAACCTGCTTCCGGCAGGCATGATATGATCGGTGGTAATCTTATCACCCACATAAATTGCAACGATACCCTCTATTTTTTGGGGAAGTTTCTCATTGGCGGGCGGCGCACCAATATTGGGTCCCCGAAGAACCTCGACCATTTCCGGGGTGGAGGAAGGAGGAAGAATCATGGAGTCATCGATGGCAAAATGAGTGGGAAAAGAGATATTCGGATAAGGGGTATCACCGAAAAACTCCCGGGGATCGACAATCTCTCCGGCCAGCGCACTTGCAACGGCGGTTTCGGGCGATACAAGAAAAACCTGAGCACTGACAGTCCCGCTTCTTCCATAAAAATTGCGGTTCGATGTTCGCAATGAAATAGCATCGCTGTGGGGAGCCATAGAGTTGCCGATACAGAATCCACAGACGCTTTCAAGAATCCGGGCTCCCGAATTGATAATATCGGCGAGTGCCCGGTTCTCCGAGACCATGCTTAATACCTGATGAGATCCGGCGGCAACACCAAAAGAGACCGAGGGTGCGATTTTTCTGTTTTTCACCATTTCGGATACCAGCATGATATCCCGGAAAGAAGCATTGGTACAGGAACCCACTAAAACCTGTTCTACAGCCGTTCCCTTCAGCTCAGACACCGGTTTTATGTTTCCAGGTGAATGGGGACATGCCGCCAGAGGCTCAAGAGTTGAGAGGTCGATTGTGATTACTTTGTCGTATTCAGCATCCGAATCAGCAACAATTTCCTTGAAACACGCCCCCCTATCTTGTGCATTTAGAAAGAGTTGCGCTTGCTCATCAGAAGGGAAAACTGAAGTGGTGACACCGGTTTCGGCCCCCATGTTCGTGATGGTAGCCCGCTCTGGAACGCTCAATGTCGCAACACCCTCTCCCCCATACTCGAGCATACATCCCACATTGCCTTTAGTCGAAAGAATCTCAAGCACCTTGAGAATAACATCTTTGGCAGATACCCAGGGCCTGAGTTTTCCTTTCAGCTCGACTTTAATTACCTTTGGATAGGTAAGATAAAAAGGATTACCCCCCATTGCTACAGCAACATCAAGACCGCCCGCGCCGATGGCAATCATCCCGATCCCACCGCCAGTAGGCGTATGTGAATCGCTTCCCAGAAGTGTTTTCCCCGGACAGCCGAACCGTTCGAGATGGACCTGATGGCAGATACCGTTGCCGGCTTTTGAATATTGAATGCCGTATTTTGATGCTACACTCCTGAGATAAGCATGATCATCGGCATTCTCAAAGCCTTCCTGAATTGTATTATGATCGACATACGACACCGAAACATCGGTTTTAACCCGGTCGAATCCCATGGCCTCAAACTGAAGGTAGGCCATTGTACCGGTGGCATCCTGCGTGAGGGTCTGATCGATTTTTATTCCAACCTCATTGCCTTCCCGGGGAGTCCCTTCAACAATATGTTCATCTAAAATTTTCTGTACGACATTCTTTCCCACGGTAGAGAATCCTTCCTTCTATGGAGTTATCAAAACGTTTACATTCTTTTCACCGCACGTTAAAAACTTCCTGTAAGCTACTACATTTTAAAAAGTTACGAAACACACACATTGTTATTACACCCTGCAAATTAGTGTTGCGGCAGGAATGATGATAATGCTGCGATAGCTTTCCGGCACATCGAAGACAGTGCTTTTTCCATAATGAAGTTCGTAGCCTGCCGGCACCCAAAATACTATTTCTCCGGCAGATTTTTCAGCGCCTCGGTCACTTTCTTTTTATCGAGCAGATCCCGCATGATAATCGGTTCGTAAGGATTATGACCGGGAAAGACGGCGAAAAAGGGCACGCTCCGGGAGCCGAGGTGATGAAGCAGTGTTTCTGCCGGTTCATTACGGCTTGTGATATCGGCTTTGAGCGCAAGAACATCCTTCTTGCGCAGTAGATTGGTGATCTTTTTGCTGTGAAGTACGGCGATTTTGTTGAACTGACAGTTCATGCACCAGCTTGCGGTAAAATCGACAACCACATGACGACCCGATGCATGGGCTGCCCGCAGGAGACCCGGACTGAACGTCTCCCACACATCAGCATGTTCTTCCGATTTTTCCAGAGCCGAATCGGCCACTCTGGGATAGAGCACGCCAAAATTTACATAAATACCGAGCGCGATAACGCTTGCTGCGAATACTGTGGCGATTATTTTTCTTGCCGCCGATGAACCGAATGGAGCGATCCTTCCAAAAAACCAGAGCGCCGTGGCAAGAAAGACACACAACCCCACCGTACTGATAATCATATCTTTGGGAAGGCCGATCATGAGGTAGACCGCAAATCCAAGCAGCAGAAAACCCATCACATGCTTGAAATCCTCCATCCATTTACCGGGTTTGGGGACATGGCGGGCCAGTGTTTTGCTTGAAGATAACAGAATATAGGGAAAGGCCATACCGGCGCCTACAGATGCAAAGACCCCAAAGATAATAAGAGGCGGCTGAGTAAGAGTCCAGGCAAGGGTAGCGCCCAGAAACGGCCCGCTGCAGGGGGTGGCAAGAATTGTGGCAAACATCCCTTTCAAAAAATCCGAATGGAGCCCCTCCCCTGTTTTCTGCTCGAGATTGCTTATGTTCGATGGCACCAGAATCATATAGACATCAAACATACCGAGCGCGAAGACAAAAATTAGACCGATAATGCCTACCAGTATCTTGGGATTCTGGAACTGCTCACCCCACGAATAGCCGGCAAAAGCTGCAAGTGCGGCAAGGGCCATGAAAATCACCATCATACCGGCGGCAAACACAAGGCTTCTGATGACTGCTTTGAGCCGGGATTCGGAAATTCCATGGGAAAACGAGAGGATTTTCACCCCCAGAACAGGCAGCACACAGGGCATGAAATTGAGGATGATCCCCGCAAGAAAGGCAAAGAGCACCGCCAGAAAAATATTATATTTTTTTCCGGACTCAACCGGATCATAATCCCACTCGAGCACCGCCTCCCGATTCGCGTTGTTTACCCCACTTACATCCAGAGACAAACCGGAGGAGAATTGACCGCCCTCCTGCTCCTGCGGTGTATCCTCGATTTCCATGGGAATCGATGCGCCATACTTCTCTTCAAGGGTCTCATTCCATACAGATTCTCCCGGATCCGCCCAAGAATTGATCGCGAGAGCAAATGGTGACTTATGAACAAAGGGAACACAGGCCGTGTGGCAAATGAGCCCATCCATGATAACGGCTCCCTCAACGTTTCCTTCGGATTTCCCGGCGAGTACCCCCTCGATAAAAAACCACGCAGCATCTTCGTAGGCCCAGACCCACTCACCGATTTCCGGGGTATATTTCGAAGCTGGTGATTTTTTCAGGCTAATGACATTGAATCCTCCTTCACTTTCCGCACTGATTTTGAGCGGTTTTCCAATTCCGGGACCAAGGGGATTGCCGTAGAGGTGATACTTTGAAGGAATTGTTACCACCATAGCCAGAACAGCGGTATCACCCGGCGTGTATGCTTCTTTGTTCGGTACAACCGTAGCGGTTATATCAGCACCCACAATCACTGTTACAACCAATAAAATTCCGGTAGTAACACGCCTTGCCGGTGAAGTTTTTTTCATAGTCATCTCTGCATTTTTTTATAAGACATTGTTTTACAGCGCCATTACAATTGTCAGCACAACCAGCGATTATTATATTCTTTATAGAAAATAATTCTCTTCTTCATTCCATTTCGAATTAAAGGAGCGAAAATGAATACTGAAGAGAACAGAGGAGATACTCCTCAAATCCGGTTCCTTGATGAGAACAAGAAGGCGGAAGGATTTATCGCCGCAGGCAATTACCCGGAAGCTGCGAAAATACTTGTTGACATCGTGGAAAAAGACCCGGACAACTGGCGGGCCTATAATAACATGGGAATCATTTCCTGGCTGCGGAATGCGTGGCGGGATGCATACACCATGTTTCTCAAGTCTGTGATTCTCAAGCCCGACTATACCGATGCACTTATCAATCTCTTTGACGCGGGCCTGAAACTTAAGAAAGTAAATGAAATTTTACCTTATTTTGAAAATGCTTTAAAGATCAAGCCGGACCAGGAAGAGGTCAGGGTTATTACCGAGAGTATCAAAGAGCAGGGTGATGACATCTATATGTCCGAACGGGCATTAACTCTCGGCATCTATAATCCCCGTATCGAAGAAGCGAATTTGCTTCTGGAAGAAGGGCAACTCAATCAGGCCATGCAATTGTATCTTCAAATCAATGATATAGAAGGGCCCAATGCCGACGCATTCTGCGGATTGGGTATTATCTCATTTTATCAGAATCGGTATGAAGATGCTTTTTCGCTGTTCCTCGAATCGATCAAGCTCAATCCCATCGCCAAAGATACCTTTCTCAACCTGCTCGATGCCGCGAAAGAGTGCGGCAGAGTCGAAGATGCCAAAAAACTGTTTAACCACTATTCCGAACATTTCGAAACACTCAAGGTTTTAGCTCCCGAATTCGAGAAAGCATAATACATTTGCTTCCCCACTCCTCATTTGCAACATTGTAAAAATATTCGCCGAAAAAGGTACGTAATAAAAATGTTGCAATATATCAGAATTTATCTACAATAATAGTATATGCAAAAATTCCTCTCCCCTCCATCAGTCCTGCTCTGGGTGCTTCTTATCGTTCCCCTGTCTTATGGAGGAAAATCGCGAACAGCTCGCTCCGGTGAATCACGGGCATATACCTCCCTTCTGGCCACGCGTAACGCCCGGGCAATCCGGCAATTCGAATCAAAACTCCGTCCCTATTTTGAAATAAAAGCAGGAATACGGCGAGATCCTTCTGATAAAAACTCCATATACCGGCCATCCCAATCTGATCTGTATATGCTTGCCAAAACCTGGAATCTCGTCAGCAGTGAATTCAAATCGATCTACTTGAAATCGATACAAATTCCCGAGGAATTTTTGTATTATACCTCCCCCTCAGGCCACTTTGAGGTCTATTACACGGTTACCGATCCTCAGAATGCGGTCGATCCTGCCGATCAGTATGGATTTGATCAATCCAACTGGAGAAATAAAATCAATGCCCCCAACGGCATTCCCGATTATATCGACGAGGTTGCCTGGGCACTCGACAGCTCCTGGTCTATGGAGATCGACCGGTTCGGTTTTCCCCGCCCCTATCCATCCGATAATTCATCCGGCACTCCCAACATCTATAAAGTTGTGGTGAAAAAGCTGGTGTTGGACGATTATTACGGACAAACATTCCACGGCGGAGCAATTACCCATTCGGGCAAAGGATATACCAGCGTATTCGAATTGCGCAATGAATGGGAGAGCCCGACATGGAAAAACACTTATATGGATTATAATACCTATCCCGAACAGGGTATCCGGGTAACCTGCGCCCATGAGTTTTTTCATGCAATCCAGTATGCCATGTCGTGGCGAGTTGAAGACCAGGTTTATCTGGATGATTTTCCGCTGGCATGGATCGAAGGTTCTGCTGTTCTTATGGAAGAACTTGCTTTCGAAGACATTGACGATTATATCCAGTATTCCAAAGATTACTTCTATTCTCCCACAATCCCCATGCTTCGGGTCAATAACTATGATGACTACTTTAATGTATTCTTAATGCTCTATCTCTATAACCATACCACCACTCCTCCTTCAATCGATTTCATAAAAACGGTCTTTGATAATAATTACGCAGGCAGTATCAGTTTTCATTCCAATCTGCAACAGACATCGGAATCCCTGGGTTTTGTGTGGAACGAGCTGTTGGGGGATTTCTATGTTGCCACCTATTTTACCGGCACGAGAGCCGACCCTGTGCTTTTTATCGAAGATGCCGATTTGCTGCCCGAATGGACTACTCCCAATGATGCAGTCACCCCGAACCGTTCGGTAACAAAAATCGTTCAACCTTACGGTATGAATATTTTTTCCTTTGAAAGTGATACGGATCACTATCCTGAGATGGAGATCCATTTTGGCGGCAAAGATTCTTTCAAGCGCCCTTTATCAGTAAACGACTGGGCCGTTCACGCACTTCTCACGCCTCGGGAGACCACGAATAGCGTTGAAATACAACCCATTGAAATTGCCGGCAACGGGGCCGGAAAACTTTTTATCGAAAACCGGCAACTATATTCGGACATCAAAGTGATCGCCACTAATGGAATTAATGGTGATGCCCGGTATGGTACAGTCACCTTTATGCCCTGCTCAATAAGCCATTTCCCCGGTGACACCGTGTTCTCTCAAACAACGTCGGTCAAAGCTCCGGGTGTTCCCCCCGACACGGCGTCGCTCTATTTTGTGAGCCGGGATACCCTTCGATGCTCCATGTCGATTACCCCCTATATCCCGTCGTCATCGATGAAAAATGAAACTCTCTTAAGTAACCGGACCTCGCTCGATCAGTTTTATGAGATAACCTTTCCAAATTCGTGGATATACTCTTTTGATACACTCCATTTCGATCTACAGTTAACCGATGATAATTTTCTTCTTTATAATACCACCCGTGTTTTCACTCCGGCCGACTATATGCTTTTTATCTGGGATGATTCTGCAGAACGCTGGGAGCCTGTCACTACCGGTTTTTCAAGCGTCACAGGTTCCTACAACTGGTATGGGACACTTAATTCTCCGGGAATCTATGGACTCTTTGCGCGGGAAACCCGGAAAACAGATATCGTTGTCTATCCTAATCCCGTTCATCGCTCCGAAGAGGTTGCCTTTGAAGGCGAGCATTTATCGGCGTTGAGGATATATCAGGTTGACGGAAAACTGGTATTCCACGCTCGAAGAGATGAATTTTTTACGCCCCCATGGTATAATCCTCGTAGAGACACGTATATATTTCGATGGGATCTCCTTAATCATAATAACAATACGGTTGCCCCGGGAACCTATATTATCTTTCTCGAACACACAAGTCGGACAACCGGTGAGACTTCCATAAAAAAGAAAAGTCTTCTGGTTCTGCCATGAAAAAATCAGTCCGTAATTTTTTGTGTTTTTTCAATGCTCTGGCGCTGACAATTGCTTTTTATGGATGTGCCCATAACAAAGGAGTGGTGAAGCGTACAAGAGTTCCTGTACAGCACGAAAAAATATTCCTTATGCCGATTGAAAACAATTCGGGAGTAGAGAGCCTGGAAGGATGGCCCGGTGAAAGTGCATATCAACATATCCTCATGCGGTCGTTTCAGACTATCCATGAAGATCTGCTTATCGAATTCCGGCGATGTGAAAAGTACGGGTTATATGAAATGACCGATGACTCATTGCAGGCAACGGTTTATGTAAAGACAACATTGAAAGGACACACTATTACCTCAGATACCCTTAAAATACCGGTGAGTGTCGAGGTGTTCAATACCGCCACGAATGATAAACATTCCTTCGTTCTGAATGCATATACTCCTATTCCGCCTCAAGATCCGGACCGCTCATCATTCAATAATCTCGGCCTGCTTTTTGCCTGTTTCAGGCGAAATTTCCCCTGCCGAAGGCTTGTGTCCGAATTTTACCCCGGCAAGGAAGAGAAATAATAATCTCTATCGCATTAAACTGCTGACATTTCAGTTGTTACATGATATAATTTACATGTCAATCAGGTTTTAACTGTTCCAAAGGATATTGCGGTGGAGTTATCTTCAACCCCATTTGACAACTATACACTGTGCACATTGAATGGCGAAATTACCGTTGCCGAAATCCCTTCACTGACACCACAGTTATCCAGGCAACTTACAATAGAACCCCCTCAAGACCTGATCATAGACCTCTCGAATATCACCCATATTGATTCAAGCGCAATCCGGCTTTTGACCAATGTAAAAAAGCGCCTGGAAAAAGTCGATAAAACACTGTTCCTCCTCAATCCATCAGAGCAGGTTACCAGGGTCCTTGTCAAACTCGGGCTTGATCAGTCATTCTCCATAATTTCGGCCCTTGATGACCTGAGGAAAGAATTGACACGCAACAGATTCGAACGATATCTTCCCTTTGTCCACAACGAGAACGGCCTTCGACGGCTCTCCCTGGCCTGTGCGGTATGCGGTTCCCAAAATATTGCAGGATACCTGATTGAGCCATCCGCATATATCTGGCGGTGGGAAGAAGGGGATCCATTCCCGACAAGTTACGCAAAAAAAGATAAAAAACCATTTAATGTTTTTGGACTTCTCCCAATTGTCTGTAATGATTGTGGTATGAGTTCTATCGATCTCTCCCACTTTCATGCCGCCGAAAAAGACAGAATTGAGATTCATGCCGGGCTTATCGATGAGATAAAATCGATTCTTGCGAAGTCGATTAAACAAAGAAAAAGACTGGTGGAACCGGTGCAGGAAGATACGTCGGAATTATTTGTATTTCCCCGAAGCAAGGAGGGGTGCTATCTTGCCTACGAACTGGCGCGGATCTGTTCACGCAGCATGGCCTTTGATAAAAAGGTGGGGATACACTTTACAATAGGATACACGACCTTTCTCACGATTCAATTTGCCGACCCGTCACTCAAAGATGATCTTATCAACGATTGCCGGACCTGGTTTACCCATGTCCTCAATGATAAAGAATCCTACAATTCGCTTCATTTAGCGATATCCTATTTTATCCTTATGAATGTTGCGTTACATATCAAAAAGCCCAAGGAAGCTATTGCGGCTTACAATCAGTTTACCGAAATGATGAATTCTCTTCCTCCTGAAACCGGCGAGCTGGATATTGAAAGCCCCCATTTCTGGTACAAACAGGCAAAAAACATCTGGCATATCGAAATAAAATCGCGATCGAGTGAGATGAGATTATAACCTGGTGTTTACTTCCCGTTTTTAACTTTTCCCAGGGCAAGTTCACCGAAAACAGTCTCGAATTGATTGTACTTTATCTGCATAGCCTTCTGTTTGTGTCGATTTTTGCTGGCAAATTTTTGAAGTTCAGCCTCTTTTTCCTGTTTTTTCTCCTGCTCATGATAAATATAGGCTCTAAGAAGATTAATCATCGAATTTGCCGGTTGCTCGAATTCCTTGGATGATAAAATGCGGATCGCATGATCATATTTCCGCTCATAGCATATGTGAAACGTCCAGATTATCAGATCTGTTTTGGCAAGGTCCTTATGGCATGATAACAGACGGCGCCGCAAAAATTCCACATTGGCGTTAGGAAGGTGGGCCTGGTGATAACAAATTAGCTTATGGAGTGCCTGAATGTTATCAGGGTCCCGTTCAAGTAGTTTTTCCAGACAATGACTCGACTTTTCATAGTCTTCCAGGCGATCATAAATGTCTGCAAGATGGAGATAGGGCGAATAATCGCCCGGTTCAAGCCGGATTTCCTGTTCCAGGCTGCGAACCGCCCGGTCGGTATCACCAAGTTTCTCATATGAAAGCGCAAGTCCGGCATAGAACTCCGAATTACGATCATCTACAACAACCGCTTTCTGAAACCAGCAAATGCTCTCAGAATATCGCCCGGAATATTGAAGCAACTCTCCGATTAAGGAATATATCTGGGCCAAATCACTGCAGATCTCTTCGTTTTTATTTTCAATACTCTCGTAAAATGCAACGAGACGTTCCAATTGATTGATCGGTTGAGTAGCGTTGCTCCCCTCACTCTCTTCATATGCCTTTTCCTCAATCAGCTCTTTTACATCCTCAAAGGGCTGAGTGAAATTGATTACGCTGTCGCATAGTGTTTCCAACACTCTGCCCGTAGCTTCGAGCTTCGCCTTCTTTTTCGGCATCAAAAACCTTCCTGCAGCAAAATGTTATACTGCTTCCATGCAATAGTATATCATACGGTAGCACGCCGGAAAGAGTCAATAAAGATTTTGAATGCCGGGAAAAGATCGGAGATTTAGCTTGACTATTTCTGGAAAAGTACAAGACCGGCCCCGTTTCAGGACGAGATTTTTTAAACGGACAGTCTTATTTTAAAGAATGGCAGGGCTTGCGCTGGTTGAACCATTACCTTCCAAGGGAAATTTTAACCGTCTCAGTTCTTTTACCGGATCTCAGGTGGGCTGTGTAAAGCCCTGCCGCCGGCTTTTTGTGAGGAGTTATGGTTGCATTACCCCGAAGGTTGGTGTGTGAGGTAACACAGATTCCCGCGGCATTGAACAGATAAAAATCGTACTTGTCCCCTGACGGTCCGGTGACGTTGATTGTACGCCCTTTAACCGCGACGGTGTAGGGAGACACAAGCCCCTGTGTTCCCGAGAATGGTTCATTTACTGCAAAGACCGGAGAGAGAGGTTGCGGTTCCCGCTGGGGAGGCTCGTCGATGCTCTCGAGGGTATACCCCAGGAGGGCTTCGATTTTCCAGTGGGAAGTGGAATTTTTAATGTCGGTGAGTTGAGTTTCGAAAGGTTTAAGAAGGTTACCCAACTGATCGATCCGATTTATGGCATGAAGCCTCACATATTGATTATCATTTCCCAAAAGAGTCGTGAGCGTATTGAACGCATCATCAATATCGGACCCGATAAGGATAAGCCCCCGTGCGGCTTCAATCTGCACATCGGGAGAAGGATCATTGAGAAGCTCCTTGAGTTTAGGCGCCGCAGAGGAAGCATCACTGCCGATATTACCTAAACCGATACATGCCCAGGTACGAAGGACCATATCGCCACTGTCGAGATTAGTAATCATATCGCTCATGCCGGCTGAGCCGGTTTCCGATAATTTCCAGGCATCGAGCCATGATTCAACAGGATTCCCGCCACTGGCGGGGTGCGTAATCTTCCATCGATGCTCGGGGGCTTCCCGTTCCAGTATAAACTGCTCCGCTTCGGGCATAAATCCGATATCACGGCTGTCGATCTGCCAGCGTTCAACTGATCGCAATACTCCTTGATCTGCTGGTCTACTTCGGTAACCTTGGTGTAAATAGCATCCATACTCTTGCGAACCTTATCGGTATCGGGATAATATGGGGGAAGCGGAATATCGGTACGCGCCTGTTTATCACTCCATTGCAACACTCTGCTTTCGTGAGTAGTCATATAATTATGAACATGGAAAAAGGGCTCCCCTGAAGAACTGTTTCGCCATGAATGATCACCTTCCTCATTCCATAATGGCCCAGGAGGACTCCACTGCCAGTCTTCTTTGCCTGCATTGGTAACGAAATAACCGGCCTCATTCAGATAGTAAGGGTAATGCTTTAAAATATCCGCAGGATAGGCCTTGCCCCGCATATAATCGAACCCAAGCGAGGTCGGATACATACCGGTAAAAACCGCATTACGACTAGGAGCACACACGCCGGATGTCGAATACACATTGGTGAAAATCGCCCCCTCTGCCGCAAGAGAATCCAGAAAAGGAGTGTCGGCCGCAGGATCCCCGTAACATCCCAGATAAGGATTGATATCTTCGGTGGTAATCCACAAAATATTGGGTTGATCGCTCTGCTTCCGGGAAACAAAATTGGCAAAGGTCGACGAAGCTGTTGAAAAAGTTGCCGCACTCGCGCCGCACAACGAGAGAAAATCCCGACGTTTTATTGCAGTCATGAATACCCCTTTTGCTTATCTAATGGAGAATATATGAGGACCTCTGCTTTTAATAGCCCATCAAAGCCTCCCCCTTCCGGAGAAGGAGGAGACTGTTGATGAGTCATTCAGCAAAGGGGAATTTTTGATAGCTTACCTGGTTATGGATAATAAATTAACCAATATACCCAACGAAATCAACAGCAACTTGTTCGCCACATTAAAACCCTATTACACCCTGTTGCACAATTTAAAAACCAACATGGTGATTCCCGAGGTCACCGCCATGCTTTCGGTACAGGATGTCGATCCGGACTTGCAGGAGTATGTTCCCCTTGATACCCTCTCGACAGCCTGTTCGAGGTCTATCCGGGCAATCTGATCGCCCTACCGGGTAGATGCTTGTGGATGAAAGGACAATAACAGATACTGCCCTCATGCAGCAAGACCGTTTCACGTTACCGGGGAAGCCTAATGTTGGAAGGTTTCTTCTCCTGTTATTTTGCTTTCCTGCTGAAAGCCAGTACAGATGTCGTAAATACCGCCATACCGATCGCAAGCATCGAAAGCCCTTCACGCCATAACTCCACAAAACCGGCGCCTTTGAGAAATATGTCACGGACTATATGAATAAAATACCGTACCGGATTAATAACCGTGAGCATCTGCACCCACCCGGGCATATTCTCGACAGGAATAAAAAATCCGCCCATAAGAATGAAAAAGATCAGGATAAACCATATGGAAAACAAAACCTGCTGAGAGGTCCGGGCCAGCGTGGAAGTGAGGATACCGATTCCCAGCGAGGAAATCATGTAGATAACAGCATAGCCGAAAAGCGCTGCGAAACTACCCCGGAATGGTATGCCGAACCAGAGTATGGCAATTATCAGAAAGAGTACGATTTCGGCCAGTCCGATAAGAAGAAAGGGGATAATTTTTCCAATAAGTATATGAATCGTGCCCACTGGTGTTACCAGCAGCTGTTCGAAAGTCCCCCGTTCTTTCTCCTTGACTATAGAAAAGCCGGTCAGCAGCGACGTAACGATTGTCACCAGAAGAACGACCAGTCCCGGGATCATGTACCACGATGAAAGGAGCATGGGATTGAACAGAACCGTTGTCCCTCCCCGCACAGGAATTATCTCCCGAATACTTCCTCCCCGGCCGGCCGCCCGTTCTTTCATTTGTGAACCATTCCAACCGGAGAGTATTTCCCGCAGATAGCCGGAGGCGACCGATGATGAATTAGCATCCTGCCCGTCAATAAGCATCTGCACCGATACATCGTTGTGCAGCCCGGGAGATTGCCCGAACGTATGCGGGATAACCAGGCCGATTTTAATAGTGCCGTCATCGATCATCGTAACAAGCTCTTCTTTATCATCGGCTTGTCCGTAATATTCAAAAAGGTAATGTCTGCGAATGTGATCGATAAGTGACCGGCTTCGAGGTGTTCCGCTCCAGTCGAGAACGGCAACAGGAGTGTTTTTAACCTCGGTAGTTAAGGCATAGCCGATAACAAATAATTGCACAAGGACCGGCAATACAATCAGCCGCATCATGAGCGGGTCGGCTTTGATATGAGAAAATTCTTTCCAGACAATCAATCGTATATATCTCACAGTTTCACCTTGAATATTTTTACGGAAATTACAAGAAATATTGCACCTGTCAAAACAAGATACCCAAAGGGCTGCCAGAGAGCCACGAGCCCCACGCCTTTGAGAATGATACCCCGGATAACCGTCAGATAATGGGTTGCCGGGATGATTTGAGTCAGGATTTGCAATGGAAGCGGCATGCTTCGTATCGGAAAAATGAACCCGGAAAGAACGATAGTGGGAAGCATGGTAGCCGGAAGGACCATGAGCATTGCCTGCTGCTGGTTTTTGGCAACCGAGCTGAATATGAGTCCCAGTGCAAGTGAGGTTATGATATAAACGATGCTGACAAAGGCAAGAAGTGCCGTGCTGCCGCTGATACCAACGCCGAAAAACAGCCGTCCCACAAGCATGATAAGAACACCATCCGCGGCCGCCAGCACTATGTACGGCGAAATTTTCCCCGCGATTATCTCCCACGAACGGAGCGGTGAGACCAGAAGCTGCTCCATTGTCCCGGTCTCCTTTTCTCTGGTTATTGTCAGAGAGGTCAGCAGAGCTGAAATCATGATCAGGATAATCGCCATAAGACCGGGGATAAAAAAGAGCGAGCTTTTCTGTCGTGGGTTGTAAAGAATTTGTGAATCGATAACGAGAGACGGAGGAATATCGGTTTTAAGATAATCTATAACAGCATTCATGATCATCGGTTCCATAACGTTGCGGATAATGGTTCCGGTATTCTGATCGGAACCATCGATAAGCACATTGATCTCCGGGGTTGTACCTTTGTTCCGAAGGTCCCGCTCGAAATCCGGCGGAATTCTGAGCAGTGCCTTTGCATTATATTTTCGCATGAGCGCAACAGGATCTTTTGCTGCATGAACGACCGCTTCTACAGAAAACATTGTGCCGGCATCAATGCTCCGGACCAGCGATGTCGCGGCACGGGATTGCAAAGGCGCTTCGACAATAACCGCGGCATTATTCAAGTCGAGTGTCAGTGCATACCCGTAAAGAAACATCATCATAACCGGCATGGCGATAATAATTGCGAGGGTCTGACGGTCCCTGAGAATATGACGGGATTCTTTGAGAACAACGGCTTTCAGCCTGTTTCCTGTTTTGCTCAATCTGGAATTCGGTTTATTGTCACTTTTCATTGCTGTGTCGGCCTTCTCCCGATACCACGGCAATGAATGCGTCCTGAAGTTCATTGCCGCCGTAGTGTGTTTTCAATTGCTGCGGACTTCCCATTGCAGCAATTTTTCCATCGACCATAATCGATATCCGCCCGCAATTTTCGGCTTCATCCATGTGATGTGTCGTAACAAAGATGGTCCTTCCCTTCCGGGCAAGCTCATGGATAAGATCCCAGAAATTCCTCCTGCTCACCGGGTCGACCGAACCGGTGGGTTCATCCAGAAACAGAACATCGGGCTCATGAAGGTTGGCGCATGCCAGGCTCAACCGCTGCTGCCATCCCCAGGGAAGACTGCCGGTGGTGGAACCGAGCATATGTTCCAGGCCCAGAAACGACGCCATCGTGCTGATTCGCTGTTGTAAAGCGTCCTTTTTCAAGCCGTACAGGGAACCGAAAAGCCGCATGTTCTCTTCAACGCTCAGGTCGGTATAGAGGCTGAATTTTTGGGACATATAGCCGATTCTCGAACGGATAGCCGATGCCTGTCGTACAATATCAAACCCGGCAACCGAACCCTTTCCTTCGCTTGGCTGCAGCAAACCGCAGAGCATGCGTATGGCGGTCGTTTTTCCTGCCCCGTTCGCTCCGAGAAAACCGAAAATCTCCCCCCTTTTAACATCGAAAGAGATATGGTCCACCGCAATCTGATTACCGAACACTCGTGTCAGCTTGTGTACCTCGATGGGATTCATTGCGTGTCTCCCGAGGCAAGGGTATAGAAAAAGATATCCTCTATTCGCGGCTCAACCGGTCGGCACACCTGTGCCTGTGGAATAAAACTCTTGACAGATTCAAGCACCTGTTCCGATTCCATGCCTTCTTGCTCCGTTGCGGCATGGAGCGCTCCCCGTGAAGGATAGAGCAGCTGCAAGCCGGCGGGTGGTTTTTCACTCTGCGGGAAATGAAGATTTTCCCCCTGAGCCGTTATCCGGAAAAGCTGTAAAGGATATTCTTCTTTGAGTCGTTCGGGAGCCCCCTGACGGAGGATTTTTCCCCGGTGCATCAGAATAAGATGGCTGCAATATTCGGCTTCATCCATGTATGGCGTAGAAATGAGTATGCTGATACCATCCCGCTGCAACTTCCGCAAAATCGACCAGAATTGTTTTCTCGACACCGGATCGACACCGGTGGTAGGTTCATCCAGTATCAGAAGTGAAGGGGTATGGATTAAAGCGCAGGAGAGTGCGAGTTTCTGTTTCATCCCGCCCGAAAGCGCTCCTGCCCGCCGGTCCTGAAAAGGCCCCAGACGGGAAAACTCAAGCAACCGGTCGATGCTTGCATCCCGCTCTTTCCCCGTTACCCCGAAAATATCGGCAAAAAAGAGCATGTTTTCCCGTACACTCAAATCTTCATAGAGCGAAAATCGTTGCGGCATATAACCGATCTTCTCCCGGATCGGACGGTGTTCGCCCGTGGTAGTATGTGATAAAACATGAGCAGTACCGCTATCGGGATTGATAAGTGTTGCCAGAATCCGCATGAGTGTTGTTTTTCCCGCACCATCAGGACCGATAATACCAAACAATGCACCCTCATCGACAGTAAAGGAGATACCATCAAGCGCACGCTCTCCGCTATAATTTTTGGAAAGGTCATTTATTTCGAGGGCATTCATCGCATAAGCTCCCGCAAGATTTGTGGTGATGGCGTAGTGGAGTGGTGGAGTACCGGGATGCCCAATGTACTGTCCTCCGGGCCATTACTCCATTTCCCCTCTCCATACTTCCACCGGCAATCCGCGTTTCAGAACACGGTCGGTATTTGCCGCCTGAGCGCGTACCTGAAAGACAAGCTCATTTCGCGCCTGACGGGTCTGGATATTTTTAGGAGAAAATTCGGCTTCATCGGCAATCCAGGTGATTCGTGCAGGGACAAAAAACGCATCTTGGTTTTCGGGGCGATCAATTCTTATCCGAACGGTCCGTCCCACCGATATTTGCGAGAGTACCGGCTGGGGAACGAAAAAATCTACTTGCGCGGTATCGTACGCAGCGATTTCATATAACGGAAGGCCGGGAGCGGCGATTTCCCCCTGATTCTTGAAACGGATTAGAATGGTACCCTCCACGGGAGAAAGGACTGTGCACCTGCGGAGCTGATCCTCGACCTGTTCTTTCTTGGTTTGAAGTACTTCGAGTTTGGCCGATGCTGCGCTCAGAGCCCGTTGTGCAGATTCGAGCTTTGCCTGTGCTGTGGCATACTGCGTTTCGAGCTTGTCTTTCTGCTGCATGGGGACCGATCCTTTTTTCGCAAGATCAGATATCCGGTCAAGCTCCCGTTTCAGCCCCGATACTTCAGATTTTACCGCAGTGATATCAGCGCTCCGGGAGGCAATTTCAAGTTTGAGTTGCCGTCGGCGGGCTTCGATTTCACGAAGTTTCAGCACAGAGGGGACCGTATCGATAAGGGCAAGCAGGTCCCCTTTACGAGCGTCATCGCCTTCATTTTTTAAAACCGATATAAGCTGACCCTGTACTGTCGCACTAGCCTGATATGTTCTGACATCAACAACCGCAGAACCGAGAAAGTCTTTATCCTGCGTCCGCGAACATCCGGCAAACAGGAGCATCGTCACTGTCATGATAATGACTATGCCACCGGAATGTTTCAAATTCATTACATCCATTACCATTCCTCCGATCATTCAAAACATAATTGTTTACCAGATGCAAAGCGCAGCATAAGATACTGTTGTTTGTATGAAAAAACCGCGCGATCGTGCATAAGTCGGGCATCGGCACGATCCTGAAGAGCATTCAGATATTCCAGGGAGGTTGCGGTACCGGCATCGACAGCATTTCGGATATCGCCGGTATGCTGTTCTGAGGCATCCACCGCAAGCCGGGCTGCTTCAATCTGTTTCAACGATGTTTGCAACCCCTGCTGGGCAGTTCTAACCCGGTTTTTCAAATCCGCAAGAAGTTCTTCTCTGCGTTCTTTGACAATCTGCTGTTGTAATTCAATCTGACGCAGATTTGCTCGCGTTGTGAAGCCATCATAGAGTTTCCATGATAGCCGCATGCCTGCTATGCCGTATCCTGTAAATCCATCCCCACCCAGAGATGGCCCCGGATCGGCATAGCGGTAGCCTGCCGAAACCGCCAGCGAAGGCCATCGTTCGGCACCGGCTGCACGTTCGAAGCTTCGCAACTGTTCGACGCTCATATCGAGTGCTTTCACCACCGGCTTGTTCTGCAATGGGGGGCCGGTTACCATTGCAGCAACATCTGCCGAATCGATTTCTATGGCATACTCCCTGAAAGTAAGACTGCGATTTTCGATACCGGTCATTACCGCAATTTCTCCCCGAAGAGAATCGGCCCGGTTCTGTGCTGAAAGAAGGGCTACCCGTGCTCCTGCCAGCCGGGCTTCGGCTTTGGCAATATCGGCGCGGATTGCCATACCGGCATTATGCAACTCCCGGATGTGTTCGCAGTATTTCCCGAGACGTTCAACCTGATCTTTGTGATTATCAACTGTTTTCTGCGCCAGCTCGCAACCGAAATAGAGCATTCCAAGTTCGAAGGAAAGCCGCTCTTTCAGTTGTGCGGTACTGTACCCCGCTGCCTTGACCGATGACTCCCGACTCTTTATCCGGTACATTCTCCCGAATCCGGTAAAAACCGGCCAGGAAATATCCGCACCGAATTCAACCCGGTCCTTGTCCCCAATCGTGCGCTCCATGGCCCCTATCGGAGGTGGAAGGCTGATATCAAGCGTCTGCTCTTCAGTTTGATACCCGTAATTCGCCGATGCACTCAGGTGCGGATGCCAGGCAGAACGGGCCTGTTCAAGCGCAGCACGGGAAACATCGGATTCTTTACGGGAAATGAGCAGCCGGTGATTGTTTTCGAACACCAGGTGTTGCGCCTCCGGCAGAGTCAATGTATCGGCTTTGCATAAAAAAAGACCGGCAATCAGAATATATACCGAAAACATGTTTTTCATTTCGATTTCCTCCCGATACAGATACCATCACAGGCCATTTCGGTTATGGCCCGGATGCGGGTGCCGAAATAATCGTTTTCATCAAAGGGCGCCATGTCCGGAATCAGTCCCTGAAGCTGCGTCACCATGGGTTTGACAATAAACGATGCCGCACACATCCCCATCACGTTCACGATAAAATGGAGCGGATCGATCCGTCGTACATGTCCTTGAGCGCTTTCCCGCTCGAGCGCCAAGAGAATTGCCCGGGGAACATCGGCAAAGTATGTTGCTATGCCTTTAACGACCTCGGGCAAAAACCGGCTCCCGTCCGCAACCTCACGAAGAAAAAGGTGTGGAAAATCGGGATTTGCCTGCATAGTCCGGATATAAAGACTGACGATGGTATGGATTAGCTCCCGTATATCACCGGTCTGGGGATACGCCTGCACAGCTTCACGAAGACAGCTCCATAACCGTGCCATGGTATCCTGCAAAACAGCTTCATACAAATTCATTTTAGAGCGAAAGTAGTAGTAAAGAAGCGCTTTATTTACCCCGGCGCTATCGGCTACTGATTGCATCCTTGCGCCAGCAAGCCCCTTGGCAACAAACTCAGCCCGGGCAGCATCCAGGATCTTCTGCTCGGTTCCCGAACGCTCGGGCAATTCCGGCCCTTTCGAATCAGAATACGGTTTATTCATTACACAATCCTTTATTAACCGCCTGGATTAACCACATGGTTAAACCTGATAGTTAAAATATATACAGAATTGGGAAAGAAATCAAGGGGAAAGGGTTTTATTGAGGGGAGAGGAGCAAAAACTGTGGAATGAAGGGGCCGGTCGGATCCGACCCCAATGATATTACCTATCGATACTTAATATACGCAACCTTGTGCTCGGTGAAAAACTGTATCCCCGACTGACCGGCTTCCGGAACCCCGTGTCCTGAATTTTTCACACCGCCAAAGCTGAATTGCGGCTCTTTGTACGCGGTCATCATATTCACATGGGTCAGACCGGTGTCGATTTTTTCCAGAAATTGCATCGCTTTGCCGAGATCCTTTGTGTACACCGATGATGTCAGGCCGAAACCGGTCCCGTTGGCAACCGTGAGAGCTTCATCAAAATCATCGACTTCGATAATACTGAGCACCGGACCGAATATTTCTTCTTTCGCAATAGTCATATCGGGTTTAACATGGGAAAACACAGTCGGCTCGATAAAGCATCCATTTGCCAGATCGCCTTTGGTTAAGCGATTCCCGCCGATCTCGAGTTTAGCGCCTTCCTGTTTGCCGATTTCGATATATTTCGTAATTGTTGCCGCCTGATCTTTGCCGCAGACAGGTCCCATGGTGGTTTTTTCATCACGGCCATCGCCGACAACAATTTCCCTTGTCTTTTCAACAATCCTTTTTGTCAACTCACTGGCCGCCGACCGTATCACAATGGCTCTGCTGGTCGATGCGCACCATTGCCCGGCACAGGCAAAGGCGGCCTTTACCGCCGATTCGGCGGCTTCATCCAGATCGGCATCATCGAGCACCACAACAGGATTTTTTCCTCCCATTTCAAGCTGAGTTCGAGCCATGATCTCTGCGGCTTTCCGGTGAATCGAACATCCGACTTCGGTAGAACCTGTAAAGGAGATCGCCTTAATTAATGGATTGCTTATCATCTCGTTTCCGACGGTTGATCCGCCACCGCTGACAAAGTTGATTACCCCGGCAGGAATTGCCGCATCGTCAAAAAGCTCGACAAATTTTGCGCCGGCCTGCGGGGTCAAACTGGCCGGTTTGAGAACACAGGTATTGCCTGCAATAAGCGCGGGCACGCATTTCCGGGCAGGAACATTGAATGGAAAATTCCAGGGAAGGATAACACTCACAACGCCGAGGGGACGGCGAATTTCGTAGGCAAAGACACCCTCATGAGCTACCGGATGAACCTGTCCGCACATCCTGACCCCCTCGGAAATCTGAAAAGTCGCTTCTTTAATCGCCGAATCGATTTCAGCTTTGGATTCAGAGAGGGTTTTTCCGTTTTCCGAGGTCAACACCTCCGCAATTTCATCCCGTCGTTTTTTCATATTCTCAATAGCGTTTTTCAGGTACTCAGCCCTTTTATAGACGGTCAAAGTGCTCCATTTTTCGAATGCTTCACCGGCAGCTTTGATTGCACTTGCAGCGTCTTCACTGGTTGACGCTGGCCAGTTACCGGTAATCTCATCGAGATTAGCGGGATTTCGCTGTTCAAACATCTTACCATTCGATGAGCCGGTCCATTCACCATTAATGTAGTTCATAAATTCTTTCGCCATTACGATCCTCCAAATTCTTTGGAAATGCCCCTTTGAATTTTTCCAGTCTATAAGAATAATACCCCTTTTACTTTTCTAAAATAATAAATGACTTATATAATGAATGAGTAATGAAGTCTTGATTATAATCTCACCAGCTAAATTCGACAATTGTACCCTGCGAATTCTATTTTGCAATTCACTTTTTATTCGTCACCATTATAACGCAGGGAAAGAATAATGTCAGAAACAAGACCTTTTGATCTCAGAAGTGAATATGCGGAAAATCCCCTTGGAATCGAAACCTGTACCCCACGACTTAGTTGGCGTATTCCTCTGGAACCAAAGGGAAATTTTCAATGTGCCTATCAAATCCTCGTTGCTTCCACAGCAAATTTACTCGAGCAGGACACCGGCGATCTCTGGGACAGCGGCAAAGTAGAATCGGACAATTCGGTCCATATCGAATACAGCGGCGCACCGCTCCATTCCCGAATGCGTTGTTTCTGGAAAGTGAGATTCTGGGACGCCAATGGAACACCATCAGATTTCAGCGAACCCGCAACCTGGGAGATGGGCCTTCTTGACCGTGATGACTGGTCGGCGCACTGGATCGGACTCCCCTACCCAATCGATGGCTATGAAGCGCCCTGCTACGGATACTGCTCCGAATTTACTATCGATCCCGAAGAAGAAAAATGGATAACTATCGATCTCGGTACCTCCCGTCAATTCAGCTCAATCCGGCTCTTCCCTGCAACATGCTATGAATGGTTGGGCAAGGAGGGGTTTCTTTTCCCCCTCAAACTGAAAATTGACATATCCAACACAGAAAATTTCACCGAACACACGACCATTGTAGATAAGACCTCAGAGGACATTCCCAACCCCGGAAAAACTCCGAAGGAATATCATTTTGACCCCTGTACGGCGCGGTATATCCGAATCAGGGCGAAACTCCTTGGGCGGTGGGAAGCCAATATTCATGGATTTGCTCTGACCGAGGTCGAAATCTATGGCGGCGATGAAAACATTGCCTTGGGTAAGAAAGTAACGGCATCCGATTCCTGCTCATGTAAGGGGTGGTCGCCCTTATATTGCACCAACGGTGTTACCGAGTCTAAAAAAGGTAACCCCGGTTCGCCCGCGCCCGCAACAGTCCTCAAAAAGACATTCCCGATCGAAAAGCAACTTGCTGCGGCCCGCCTCTATACAACCTGCCTGGGGGTCTACGAAATGCATATCAACGGAACCCGTGTGGGAGAGCATATCCTGGCGCCCGAGTGGACCGATTATGGAAAAAGGGTGCAATATCAGACATACGATATTACCCCACTGCTCCGTCGGAAAGAAAATCTGATTGTCGCAACCTGTGGCGAAGGATGGTATGCCGGAAGGCTCGGGCTGACTCCCGGGAGACGGTTCTATGGCAATCGCCCTCAATTTATGGCTCAACTGGAGATCGAATACAGCGACGGCACCCGGGGAGTTGTTCACACGGACAGCTCATGGCAGGGCACTCTCGACGGCCCCATCCGCAGCTCGTGCATTTTTGACGGCGAGGTGTACGATGCGCCACAGGAAATTGATTTCCATCAGCAGTCACCCGTTCATCCCGGTCCTTATAGAGAACAAGGAACAAAAAACGCGAAGGATAACAAGCAGGCAGCCGGTACCCCCCAATGGAACAACGCTGAAATCGACGACTCCATTACCGTCCCTCTTGTCAGTCAGTTCAACGAGCCGATAAAAATTACCCGGGAACTCTCCCCCATTTCAATCACCGAACCCAAATCCGGCGTGTACGTAGCCGACATGGGACAGAATATGGTGGGATGGTGCCGGATAAACGTTTCCGGTAAACCGGGAGACACAATCACCCTTCGCCATGCGGAAGTTGTTGACAAGAATGGCATGGTAGCCATGGCCAACCTTCGTACGGCAGCACAAACCGATACCTTTATACTCGGCGGCAAGGGCCCCGAAACACTCCAGCCTCATTTTACCTATCATGGTTTCCGCTATGTGGAAATAACAGGGTTGTCATCAAAACCGGGTCCTGATTTCATTACCGGATGCGCCTTTCATTCGGCGGCGCCCGAAACAGGAACATTCGAATGTTCCGAACCGCTGCTTAACAAACTGATGACTGCGATTCAATGGACTCAGCGAGATAACATGCACAGCACTCCCACCGACTGTCCGCAACGGGATGAGCGCCTGGGATGGGGCGGTGATGCATCGGTGTTCTCCCAAACCGCCTGTTTCAACATGAATATGGCGCGGTTTTACACCAAGTGGGCGGGAGATTGCCGCGATGCTCAAACCGATGATGGTCGTTTTTCCGATTTTTCCCCTAATCATCTTATCTCATACAAACGATTCTCCGGCGCTCCGGGATGGGCTGACGGCAGCCACATTACCCCCTGGCGGGTATATGAAAATTATGGCGACCGGCGGATCATCCGGGAGCATTATGAGTCATCAAAAAAATGGATCGAGTTTATCCGGTCCCATAATCCCGATCTGATCTGGCGGAACTGTCGCGGGGTCGACTATGGTGACTGGCTGAGCAGTCAAACCTATAAACCGGAAAACTATCCCTGGCAAAAGCTCGGTACTCCCAAACAGGTATTTGCAACCGCTTTCTTTGCGCATGGCGCCGAAATACTGGCTAAGATGGCTCAGGCCGTCGGCCACGATGAAGACGCCGGGACATATTCCCGCCTTGCCACTGATATCAAAGCCGCATTTTGCCGTGAGTTTCTCGACAATGAAGGTAAAATTGAAGGACACAACCAGACGGTCTACACCCTCGCGCTTCATTTCGATCTTGTCCCCCACGAGATGCGCTCAACAATTATTTCCCACCTTGTCGAGCGGGTCCAATACTATAATTTTCATCCCTCAACCGGCCTACAGCCGACCCACCGCATGATGATCGAACTGGCAAAAGCAAACCAGACCGATCTGGCCTACAAACTCCTCATGAATCGTGACATCCCCTCCTGGGGCCACATGATCGATCAGGGCGCCACCACGATCTGGGAACGGTGGGACGGTATCTTTGCCGACGGCACGATCAATCCACACGAGATGAATTCATTCAACCATTTCGCTTTCGGTGCAATCGGAGAATGGATATACCGGGTGATACTCGGCATCAATCCCGATCCTGATACGCCGGGATATAAATCGGTCATCATTCATCCCCGCCCCGGCGGTGGACTGACATGGGCTAAGGGAAGGTATGAGTCCATTTATGGAGAACTTGCAGTGAGCTGGGAAATAAAAGATGGCCGGTTTGATCTGGATGTGACCGTGCCGGGGAATGTTTGGGCTAAGGTCGTGTTGCCGGGGGTGGAAGAAAACAAAATTGCCAAAGTAGGGTCGGGGGAACATGCATTTTCTGTAAAACTATAACAATGATCGGTATCCGGATGGTCTGGAAGTTCAGGCCACACAACAGCAAAGAACAATAAGTTTAAGGCTATTATTCAAAAAATCTAAACACACCATCCGTGTGACCGGTACTTCAGTGCCGGTAATGGTGCCTCCGGAACAACAGGAAATACCTGAACTGACGTTCAGGCCACACAACAAGTGAGGCATGACTAGTGTAAAACTACTCACCTGCAAGATTATAACCTAACCATCAGTATGATATGTAATGGTCTATTTCTCCTTCTCCCTCACCAAAGGAATTTCAGGCAAAACATACCGATGCACTATGACAAGCAGTACCAGGAGAAGCAATGCTGAGAGTGTAAACACCGAAAACTTTTTAAAAAACCGCTCCCCCATCATGCCGGTAAGGTATGGGATCTCAATGAGGCCGATCCAGATACCGGTTAGATACCAGAAGGCCTTGTTTGGCGGTTTGTATGAGAACATAAGCGGCAGGCTGAGAGTAAGAAATGCCGCTGGATAGAGAAGGACCCAGTAGTGCCCCCAGGCGATTGGTGACAGGAGCATCATGATGATAATTCCCGCCGAAAATTCAATCAATGCACGGTATGAATGCCGATCGTAGGGCTTGCGGAGGAAAAAGACCATTGTAGTGATCATTACAGCAAGACCACTGAATTTCGCGGCCGTGCCGATAACTTTGTTTTCAACAGAAACAAGGTTCAGCTGATGAGCCAGGAGCCGTTCCCAGAAAGCATATATCGACTGATTACTGTGAGTATCATAGCCGACAACAAGCGGCTGATTGAGGCTTATGTCAAGCCATGTCGTGATAAGAGAAATATAGCCCTCAACGCCGTAGAACAGAAGAGGCATAAGGGTAAATGCAATTCCGGATACCACTGCTGCTGCAACGACTTTCCATTGTTTCCGAAGGGCAAAATAGATAACGAAAAAGCCCGGCAACGCTTTTAAGGAAGCGGCGAAGCCGATACATATGCCTGCGGGGATCCCTTTTCCTTTGCGGTGGAAATAGATACACAGGGTCAGAATAAAAAGAATAAACACATTAATCTGCAACATGAAATAATTTTTTACAAAGGGTGACAAAAGCGCAAAAAAGGGCACGAACATAATGGGTGAAGTAAAATCCGGTTTCTTGTCGGAAACCAGCTTAGGTGCTGATCCCTGGAGAAAGGAGGCCCATATTTTCATGAGTGCGATCAGGCAGAAAAAATTGAAGAAATACCATAGTTCCTTTGTAATCGGAAGTCCGAGCCATTGTTTGGAGAGCGCAAGGGGAATAGCAAAAAAGGAAAAGAAAGGCGGCCAGGTATTGTTTTTACCCGGCGCGGAATGGCGATACAGATTTCGCAGATGCAAAGCATCATCGCCCGCCCGGATATACCCGCCGATATCGGCTCCCCGCCCGCCGCGATGAAAATAGACGGTTACTTCAGGAAGAACAAAGGCGGCAATAGCGCAGAAAAGAATGATCTTTCGGTATTGTATGCAAAACTGTTTTACTTTGGGCCAACCAAATCGCATCACTGTCCTTTAATGAGAGGTGGAATGGAATCCGTCGTAATCACGCCGTTTCAGATATTTCTTTGGCAAATCGGGAGTAAACGAATCATTAATGCCGGTTAAATAATTGAATCTGAATATATGCCACATGGCTGCAACGCCGTCTCTCCAGGTAATCTTTTTCCCTTCGATATAGTTGCGGGGATAATAGGTAATCGGCAGCTCGAAAATCCGCACGTGAAGCTTTGCTATTTTTGCGGTAATTTCGGGCTCGAAACCGAAATGCCGGCATTGAAGCACGGCATTGCGTATTATATCGCCCCGGAAGGCCTTGTAACATGTTTCCATGTCTGAAACCTGGATCCCCGATGCTATGTTCGATAATGCGGTGAGGATCCGGTTCGCCCAGGCATGATACGTACGATGAACCTGGAGGACCGACTTTTTAAACCGGCTTCCATAAACAATATCAGCTCTATCAAGCAGGATCGGTTTTACCAGTCTCGATATTTCAGCGCAATCATACTCAAGGTCGGCGTCCTGAACAATCACAATATCACCGGTGGTTTTTGAAAATCCTGTCGCTAATGCAGCCCCCTTACCCTGGGGCGAATCGTGAGAAAAGACTTTGATCCGTTTATCGGTTTGAGCAAGTTCCCGGATAATTTCCAGCGAACGATCGGTAGATCCATCGTTGACAATTACAAGCTCCAGTTCCACCTGCGGGAAATCGGTTGAAAGCAGTTTTACAATAACGTCTTCAGCTGTTTTTTCTTCATTGAGAACCGGCATAACAATGGAAAGAACCATTACCGACTCCTTTTTAATACGAGATTGAGAGTATAGAGAATGTAAAAATAGTAAAATTCAGGTTAAACCAGGGATAAGCAGCCTTTCTTTGCGCCCATCGCACAGCAGTCCCACGCCACCGCGCATGCCACAACCGGTGCCGTCATGCACCGCAAGAGCATGGATTATCTTTTTTTCTCCTGCATATCCAAGAACCCTGTCGATAAATTCCGCTCCACCTTTTTCGGCTCCAGCAAAATGAATACATGCTTCAGCAAACAGGGGGTTTCCGCAAACAACAACACCTCCCTGTCCGGGAACAGCGGCAAGACTGAGCCCATGACCGATATTTTCACTCCATGGCCGCAGCGAGGCAGATGATGGCCGGGCACACGGACTGCCGATTATGCCCCCGCATGAATGCACTGTACCGGGTATATGGACACTCAATGCACAGGCGTACACCGCTGAAGAACACTTTTCCCTGACAAACTGAGCACATTTCATATCGATTTCAAGCTGATCGACACTATCACCAATCTCGATGTCGTTAAAAATCTCTGAAATTTCGTTGAGTTCTCTTTGATGAGAAACAGGTCCCAGAAGACCCGCAGCAAAGGGATAGCTATCGAGAGTATGTCCTGAAATGAGCAATCCGAAAAGCGGATTCATGACGATATACTCCCTGGCGGATACTGTGTGATAACCGCTTCGGCGCATGCCTCAGCGATAGACCGGCACTCCCAATCTCCCTGTTTCAAAACAGCAAGCAGCGCCTCTGCTGCAGCGCAGGCTTCAACATAAGGTCCCGGGACATTCACCACCAGACTGTTCCCTGCTCGACCAGCCATAATCCGGGCCCACCGGTGGCCGTTGGAACCATAGATGTCCCGGGTCCAATATTCTTTCAGCACGTTCTCTATTGCCCGGGGAGTGACATCGATGCCCAATCCCGGGCACCTGCAATGGCCTTCACCACACCCGCCGATCAGAACAATACAATCGCAGCGTTCTTCGATCTGCCGCTCTATTGCAGCAGCAATAACCTCTGCGATATCGGAGCATGGAGAACAGAGTGCAATTGCACAATCAGGAAAAGTATGGAGAATCAAATCCCGGATTGCAGGGCTGTTCGTGTCGACCACCACGCCTTCGACAATCTCATCACCGGTCGGAATGATCGCGGCTTTTCGTATCACAGGATCTCCATCGCTGACCGGCACATCCCGGTACGTTAACAGGCGCAACTTCGTTGATATTTATATTGATACACCCGTCGTTCAACGTTATTTTCTTTACATCGGCTATAGTAATACCTTCGGCAGCAGCAACAGCAACGACAATTCCTTCGCTGTTGCGCTCGATATCACTCTCTTTCATGCCGTAAATATCCATATCCAGCCTATCGCCGGTCACACCGATTACCCGGACAACCGTATTGAGCTTTTGAGAGAGGCTTTTTTCGAGCTCCACAGGTCTGAGCCCCTTTACCGAAAGCCCCTCAATTTTCAGCATACATTTATCGGCGTAACAGATTATTTTTGATTTCATTTTTTAAACAGAATGGATACTTACAAAAGTTAAGCAGCAGCGATTCAACCGGAAACGATATCAACAGAGCGTGTTTCTGCAATTTCATGGGCCTCGATTTCCACCGGATTAACCACACCGGGTATTATCCGGTCGGCCTGCCCGATTATCTGTTCCTTTGGCAACGGTTTTTCCCATCGCGACAAACCCCGGATATCCATACCGATACTCGCAAGCTCTTTTTCTGCCTTTTCGGTTATATTGTCGATATCGATATCATGGTGATATGCCTGGGCGACTGCAATGCAGGCAGGTGCACATCCAAGCTCTCTGCCGGGGACCATTCCACACTCAAAGGCCCGTATAATGGAGCGTGCCAATTCCCGCTTGGGTGCAACAATGCAGGGAATATGACTCTTCAGATTTTTAGCATACCGCTCCGCTGCGTGGGCAGTATCTCCTGCTCTGAACTGACGGGTAGGAAAGATTCTTCCGTAGACTTCAGCCACAGTCATACCGACGCCAACCGAAATATACTCACCGGACATACCCACCACCACCGGTTTGTCTTTCATGATCTGAATCTGACCCAGTATGGGAAACAGGATTTCTTCCATGGTAACGATATCCATCATTTCGGTGGCCGAATTGTTATTTGCGGCCCGTCCGGTCATAACCACATTATGCACGGGGATCAGTTTTTTGGCGGGATCGGGCCCTCTGTAAAGCGGTTTGCCTGGATAATACCGTTTTACTTGCGCAAGGTGAGGCTCTTCTTTGATAAGATCATCGGTAACATCGACCCGGGCCATGGAAAGGATACCGAATTCTTCATTGACATTACCGTTATCCCCCGCACCCATGCAGACAATAGCGCCATCAATAACGATCCCGTCACTGGTGGTCGTCACGGCGTCCATATCGAAAATGTTAATCGCTACCGGAGCATTTACATCGCAGGCAACCCCACGAATCGCATCTTCAACGGAGCATCCACATGAGGTAATGGTTCTGATATCGACCAACGCGATGCCGAGGGGCACCAGCTGGCCGGTCTTTTTTCCGGCGGGAATAAACCTGTAGGTCAATCGGGCCATGATGCTTATTCAGTGCTTTCCCAGAGGCGGCCGGCGATCATCGACCGAGGTGCAATTGCGAAGCTCGTATTCTTCGGTGGGATGAATAATATTGACAACTTCCATAATTGCCCGTGTATCGGCGCCTTTTTTATCGACTCCCTTTACAATTACCGTGTGCATTGTTTCCGGCACACGGGGCATAACGATCACTTCAACATTACCGGTTGCCGATTCCCGGGCGATCTCCTCAATGGCGGATTCGATTCTTCCTGTCCGAAGGGATTGCACTTTACCGCACCGAAGATTTTCGAGCCCGCTGATAGTGCATTTTTTGCCCTGTTCGAGTGCCGCCTGTGTAATTTTATGTTTGAATTCGGGTAGTTTTGTGTGAAGAAGTCTCATCAGGCGCCCCGGGTGCAGCAATAGGCTTTACTGTAAATATCAAGAACGTCATCATATTCAAGTGAACGCGGGTTATTGAGAATGAGCCGCGTTACTTTCAAGGCTGATGTGGCCATGTGCTCGAGTGCTGTTTGGGGAACACCAAGTTCTTTGAGGCCGGTTGGTATGCCGCAGGCTTGTGCAAGATTGCGAATCATCACAATGGCCTGCTGCGCCCGCTTTTGGTTATTTTTTTCTTTGCACCCCAGAACCTTTCCGATGTTTGCGTACTTTTCGACACACTCGGAAAGATTGTATTCCATGATATAAGGAAGCAACATCGAGTTGGCCTTTCCGTGGGAAACACAGAATTCGCCGCCAAGAGGGTAAGCAAGCGCATGAACAGCAGCGGTATTGACCGAGCCCAGGCACAGGCCGCCGCACAGCGCGCCTCTGGCCACTGCGGTCCGCGCTGCAAGATCATTGCCGTTCCGATACGCTTTCAGTAAATTTCCTCCGATAAGGGTTATCCCTTCCAAAGCAACAACATCGGTCTTCGAAGTGCTGAACCGGTTCGTGTAGGCCTCGATACAATGGGTCATGGCATCCATGCCGGTTTCTGCGGTCACCGACGGGGGCATGGAAAGCATCAATTCCGGATCCACTACAGCGACATCGGGAATAAGCTCATCGCTGACCGCACCGATTTTGAGCTGCTGATCCGAATCGGTAAGAATGGCAATAGGAGATACTTCACTGCCTGTTCCCGAGGTCGTAGGGACTGCCATAAGGCGGATTGTCCGTTTCTCGTAAATTTTATCGGTGCCAACGATATCAGAAAAGGATTTGTCACTGTTGCAGAGAACCGCAAGGAGCTTGGCCAAATCGATCGTGGAGCCGCCGCCGATACCCACAACAGCATCCGGTCGGTAGGTCTTTGCTTCCAGGAGGATTTTTTCAAAGGTGGATATTTTCGGTTCCGGTTCCACATGGGAATAGATTGTGCACTCTGTTTCCGACGCCAGGCTTTTACCGATTTTAGCAGCCGAATGCACCAGTGCGGGATCACACACGATAAAGATCCGGGTGCTTTCTGCCAGATATCGGGGAATATGGGAACAGGATTTATATCCGAATTCAACTGAGGACGGCTGTTTCATTACTTCCGGTTTTTCTGCAATATTCATGATACAATTGAGTAAAAATAGATGAAATCAAGATAAAAAGGATATAAATCTACTATAAAACACGCCCGGATACCAAACTTCAGTTTTTTTTGCTGTTTGCTGATACTTGCAAGGTACCATATTTATATTATCATTATAGTTTTAGCTCAGGCGAACAATAAATTAAGGTGAAATTCAGAGCATTCCCGAATCCATAAACCTTTCAACAAAGGATTTTTTATGCGCAACACAATCTTTCTTTCCGTGCTTATTCTCGGTATACTTTTGCCGGTATATGCCAAAAAGGATAAATTTGAGTTGAAACTCGATTACAGCGGGAAGGAAAACTGGACCTATACGATCTTCTACCAATCCAAATGCATCTTTGAGAAAAACAAGGAAAAGACGCCCAAGGAGACCGAGATCACCTGCGATCTGAACGGAACCCTCTCCGACAACAAAGAACGGCTGTCCTTTGCTGTCAATGATGTCTCCGTGAAATCGGAACTCTATGATGAAGAAGTTCAGAATAAGATAAAGGAAAACCTTTCGGAATCAACGATGGATCTTGCGCTTGTTGAGGGTGCCCCTGAGATCGATACGGTACCCGATTTTTCCTCTGAAGGCATTCCGGAATGGAACGTGTACATGCAATTTTCAAAACTTCTGCCCGAAATGCCAAAGCAGGCGGTAAAGAAAGGTTTCACCTGGGAACGCTCGGTTACCCTTCCCATAAAAACCGCACAGGGCACTAACATCTGTGAAGTCTACCGTCTATATAAAGTGGAAGAAATCTCTCCTAAAAAGGATACGGTGCTTATCTCGTGGCAATTCAAATATGCAACTATCGAAAAGGATGAGGAAGCCAAATCGCTCACTCAATACATTCCTATCGGCGGCAAGGGAACCGGAACCGCGGTTATCGATATTGCCAACAAGGTGATCAAGAAAGCTTCAATCGATTTCCAGACCCCGGTGGCCACGGTTGAAGGCTCCACGGTTACCTGGAAAGAGAATACCGAAATAGAGCTTCAGGAGAAATAAGAGAAGGCCTCTATTTACGCAATGAGTTAAGATTGCGAGCGGCATGGCCTTGCGGGCCATGCTTCGTTGCTGGTGCAGACATACATGGCCCGCAAGGCCATGTATGCAGAACCACTCCAATGCACATTTGTAGTTTAATTGAACAGGCATGGCCCGAGGGGGCTCCCCCCACAACTGCTGTAATACTATCTCCATTTCCTGGTGGCCACAGCGACTGCTGTTTCATAGATATGCTGATCGCTGATCAATGCCGATTGTTCGAGGACCCGTGACACCGGTGGCGGTACATCAACCGAGGTGATACTTGCTATGGGACAGTCGAGATAATCAAAATAGCGCTCCGTGATTTCATGTGCGATCGTGGGACCTACCGCGTGACTCTTTTTTGCCTCCTCGCAGATCATCACCGCCCCGGTTTTCTTCACGCTCTCCCCTATTGTCTCATAATCGATTCCCGGGTAATCGAGGGTCCGAAGATCGATCAGCTCCGCAGAGATACCGTCATCCGCCAGTTTCGAAAGCATAGCCTCACAGCGTCCCACGAGATTACCATAGGTCAAAATGGTGCATTGGTCGCCCCCGGATACCACATTCGCTTTTCCCAGGGGGATGAAATAATCGACATTGCCTTTGGGAACAGGAAATTTATTGGTATAGAGCGCCTGATGTTCGAGGATAAGCACCGGGTCGAGCGAGTGCATGGCCGAATTGAACAGGCCGATATAATCGAACGAATTGCCGGGGGATATGATACGCCATCCGGGAAAGAGCGCATAGAGTCCGACCGCGTTCATGGAATGCTGCCCGCCGTAGCCCAGCCCGGTACAGACTCTTGTTCGGACGACGAGTGGAATATCGGTGGTATTGCCGTACATATGGCGGGCTTTCCCGATCTGATTGAACAACTGATCGGCGGCAACCAGAGAAAAATCGCAAAACATGATCTCGACAATCGGACGCATCCCGGTCATGGCCGCGCCCAGACCGAGACCGACAAACCCAGCCTCGGAAATGGGAGTGTTTCTGATTCTATCGGGATATTCTGCAGGAAGCCCCTTCGTTGCCTGGTAGGCGCCACCGCCGAAATTGGCGACTTCCTCGCCCATGACAAAGGAGTTCGGGTCGGTTTCGATCCAGCGCCTTGTCACCGATGCAATGGCATCACTGTATTTCATCTTTTCCCATTCCGCAAAATCGGACTTTTGGGAAAATGATATCCCCGAAAACTCATCACCGGTACTCCGAATTCCTTCGGTAAGACGGGATGGGTCCGGCAAAAGTTCTGCTTTCACGGTTCTGGGTTCACCGCCATTCGTCAAGGAATCAACAGCACGGGCAACTGCAGAAAATGCAGTATTTTGTATACGTTCGATCTGTTCAGTCGCAAGGACGCCGGCATCGATAAGCTTTTTGGGGAACAACAGCATGGGTTCTTTTTCCGAATGAAGCATCTCTTCATCACGCTCCCGATAGTTGTAAGCGCTTCCGGGCTGATCTCCTGCATGATGATACCTTCGGAAACATTTCGCTTCGATAAGACAGGGCCCGGCTCCGGTACGCATACTTTTTGCCGCATAATCTACCGCATCGTAAACAGCAACCGGATCGCTGCCGTCAACAATATGGCCATCCATGCCATAGGAGGACGCTCTTACCGAAAGATCGCACACCGCGCAGGCTTCATCTTTGCATGTAGCGACAGCATATTCGTTGTTTTCGCAGACAAATATCACCGGAAGGTCCCATATTGCGGCCATATTGGCGGCTTCATGAAACGCTCCCTGATTAATGGCGCCGTCACCAAAATAGCAGACCACGACATTGCCGGTCTTGTTGATTTTTTCGGTAAACGCAGCACCGGTGGCCAGTGGTATGCCGCCACCGACAATCGCATTGGAGCCTAAAAAACCCGATTCGGCATACCGCAAGTGCATCGATCCTCCGCGGCCGCCGCAGTAGCCCATGGAAAGCCCCATAATCTCAGCCATACTCCGAAGAACGCCTTCGTGCCCTTTCTCCGGAAGCTCTGCAGTGCGGGGATCCCAGTTTCCCGGTAATTCGTACTGAAGAACCTTTGAGAGGAAATGATGATGGGCACGATGAGTTGAGAATGCTTTGTCCGAAGGTTTTATTGCTGCGGTCACACCGGCCGCTATGGCCTCCTGTCCGACACTCGAATGGACCGGCCCCCATACGCAATCATCGTTTTTAAGCCGCAACAGGGCATGTTCGAATTCATTGATGATAAATACCTCAAATAAGAGACGCCCGGCAAGCCGGCTATCGAGCTTTGCAAGCTCCTGGTCGGTTGTTTTCCATTCGTACCAGTCAAAATCGAGTTTCAGTTTCTTTTTCATTTTCTGTGCTCCTTAATATTTGCAGATAATATATTCTCATTCAGCAATGTCGGAATCACCCGGCGGCGTCTGGCGTAACTCACACACTTCACCATCGGGGCCCTTGAAATAAACAATCCAGACATCAGGACGGAATTCCACCGGTTCGCTGATAAATTCGATACCCTTATCCCGTAACGCTGCATAATCGGCCCGTACATCGGTGGAGGTCAATCCCAGGTGAATCCATCCCTTATCCGCCTGTTTCCGTTCGGGCGGTATGGGTATGCCCTCGGGATTCGAATATTCGAACAGCTCGATCATGGTATCACCAAATGCCAGATGACAAATCCGGGCAACCGCTCCGGGCATGCCCACGACTTTTCCCAGAAGCGATCGGCTGTCGCATTCAAGGATGCGGATTACCTCGGCGCCCAGGATATCACGGTACAATCCAAGCGACCGGTCGATATCGGCAACACTTAGCGCAATATGGTCGACCTTTTTAGAAATCATAACAGGGTCCTTTGTGCAGCAGGTTTATGCGTTCTATTTAAATCGGTCCTTTGCGGCCCACAACCCGAGCGCAGGGCGGGGCACAAAAAATATCTCTTCACCATCAGGAAGTATATTGACTCCCGGAGCCAATTTTCCGGGATCATATCTTTTCATCATTGTAGAGCAATCGGCATAGTTGAAATTCACCGACTCGACCTCTTCCTTTGTCAAAAACCCCGGACACCAGGTGACCGTAAAACGATTTTCGGGAGAACTGATAATAATGTGGGACACCGCGGTAATATTGGATGACGCTTCACCAACGGTATTCACCAGGTTCACCATATAATCGGTATCGTGATACCCGAATTTCCTTATAAACCGGTCATTAGCGGTATCTTCGCCGAACTGTTTGACCCCCGGGGCCATAATGACGATCTCCCCGCCGTCGTCGATAATCATACGGGTACGAAATATCGACTTATTGCCCACCCAGGTGGTCTTGAACTCTTCAGGGTCCATGTAGACAACAACCTTTTGAAAGGGTTTATCCAGGAAGGTGATCGATATATCCCTGCACAGCTCCGCACCGATACGATAGCATTCTTCATCATCACCGCCAAAGAGTCCCCGGGTAACCACTGTGCCCATATTGTCCTGCCCCCGGACCGTCATGACATACGAGATCGGGAGTCCTTTGAGATGATGCTGTTCCATGTAGCGGAGGATTTTCCGCATGGGATTTTCAACACGCCCCATCAGACGCTCCAGTCCATACACGGCAGCAACATAATGGGTTTTGGAAATGGTATCTTCGCCCCCCGCACCGATACAGATATTTTTGCTGAAATTGGCAATACCCGCCAGCTCGTGAGGAACAAGCTGGCCCACCGAAATAATCCTGTCCCATCTCCCCTCGACAAGGGATCGATTAATCTCACAAGCCAGCGGGAATTTTAGCTTCCCCTCGGAAACCTCACGGATAAATTCCGCCGGAACGTCACCCAGCCGTATGATATCGTTCCGCCAGTCGTGCGCCCGGAAAACATCATGGGGAATCCCGGGGAACATGGCGTTTAATTCGGAATCGGTCATGGGAAGATGCGTCCCCAGGGTAGGCATGATCTCGATATGGCTGCGGTCCTTGAGCTTTTCATAGAGCAGAACAGTCAGCTCTCCCGCCCACGAGTAAAGCCGCGTATAATCGGGCGGCAAAATCAGCACCCGCCTCAAATCACCCAACGACTCCAGCATCGAATCGAGATACCCCGATGCTTTCTCCAGCGAAATAACCGAATTATGTGAACCTTCAGCAAAGTAAAGCATATAAAACTCCGGAAGAATGGGTAATGGAGCAGTGGAACGGCGGGAAAAATGCAATCGTTATCTTACTGTTTCCCGTCACCCCATCACTTTAATCAAGCCCTCCTTCACAGTCGGGCTGCTGCAGTGGACGCCACCTTGACGAACCTGCAAATACAATTCCATTATCCTCGTCCATTACCCCCAACTCTAAACAACGGTTCCTTTCCTACCAGGACCCTCGCGACATTCTCAGCCGCGCGATATTTCAAATCTTCCACCGATTCTTCGGAATAAAATGCGCTGTGGGGAGTCAATATCACATTTTCGGCTTTTTTGAGAGGATGGTCGGTTGTTACCACCGAATCGATATCCTCCAGAACATCGCATGCAGCTCCCGACACGTTCCCTGTTGAAAGTCCCCACACCAGGGCGTCGGCGTCGACAATCGCACCTCGTGCCGTATTGATCAGCAGCGGTTTTTTCTTCATTTTTTCTATAGTCGCGCGATTTATCAGATGATATGTTTGTTCGGTTGATGGACACTGTATAAAAACAGCATCACTTGCAGCAAGAAGTTCATCGAAAGCGACCTGAGAGAAACCGTCAACCAGGCCTTTCCATGTGGGCGTATGAAAAACAACCCGCACACCGAATGCTTTAAGACGTTCTGCCGCGGCTCTGCCGATTTTGCCGAACCCGATAAAACCCGCGGTCATACCTCTTATTGCATGAAGCGGTTTTACGTATGAAAGCGACCACACTCCGTTTTTCACCCGACGGTCGGCCGTGCTTATCTTGCGTGCAAGATTCAGGAACAGCGCAACGGCATGATCGGCAACTTCATTGATCGCGTGGTCGGGAATGTTCGAGACAATCACCCCATGCCGCGCAGCATCCGTGATATTGATCGTATCCACACCGATACCGTACCTGGAGACAATCTTAAGATTTGGCGCGGCGTCAAAAACATTATTGTCGATCGGCCCGAGATAACAGTTGAGCAGACCATGGATATCTCCCACATGAGGCAATAATTCATCGATAGTACGAAACTGGTGCACGATCAATTCGGCGTCGACACGGGCGAGGACCTCCCGTTCCGTATCGAAACGGTCAAACACGTGGTCGGTGACGAGAACTTTATATTTTGACATCTCTGGTTTTTTTTTGATTATACCTTATAAAAGCGCTCGCAATTATCGTGGAACAGTGCCTTGAGTTCATCCTGTGATGCGCCTTTTATCAATTCTTCCAGTGTTTCGACACACCGAGGATAGGTTGCCGCCATTCCTGAGACAGGCCAGTCGCCGGCGAAAAAGCAGCGTTCGATCCCGAAAGCATCGAAAACAGCATCGGCATAAGGACGGATATCATCGATACTCCAGTTTTCATGATCGGCCTCGGTAGCAAGCGATGAGGTCTTGCACCAGACATTGGGTCGTTTTGCCAGTTCCTTGATTTCTCCACGCCAGGGGTCCAGAAGTCCTTTGGCGATGCCCGGTTTCCCGATATGATCGAGTACCATGGGAACATCGGGACACTTATCCACAAACTGCGTTGCAACTTTTGTGTGACGGTAATCGATACAGATATCAAAGGTGAGATTATACTCCTTGAGCATAGTGACTCCTTTGATAAAATCGGGCTTGAGACAGAATTCCATGTCGGGCTCGAACTGGATAATCCGTCGTATACCTTTAACAAGCGTATTCTGCGCAAGTTCTTCGAGTTCCGGACGGGCCCCGTCACCCTTTTCCAGTGGACACCAGGATACAATGCCTTTAATGCGATCATCTTCATTCTGCGCCAGTTCGGTGATCCAGGCAACCTCTTCCTTATACTTTGAGGTCTCGATCTCACACTGAACAAACACCATTTTTTCAACATTCACCGGCCCTGTTGCTTCGTTATAATCTTTCAGCAAATGAGTCTTCTTCAAAACAGGAACATCATCGAGCCAGGGATAAACCCATCGATCGATATCCCACACATGCAGATGACCGTCGACAACAGGAAAATTTACCATATAAAACCTCCGGAGTTAAATTCCAAAAAAAAATAGAACGGGAACGTCATAAATTCGACGGATTTTCACAAACCTGACAACGTGGAGTAAAATCCGGTTTCTTACATGTATATATTTTTTTTGCGCGTTTCTCCGTGTGTCCCGCAAGAAACCCATCCTACCAGCTTCCGGCATTCACCGTTGTTTCACCGATCCCCTCAGGTCCCATCGAGCAATAGCCGGCGTCGACCATGAGATGCTCGCCGGTTACAAAGGAAGCGTCGTCGCTGAGAAGGAACAGGGTTGGTCCGGCGCACTCGACCGGTTCGGCGGTCCGTCGGAGCATATGGTAACTACCCCACACCGGCTCCCATTTGTCCCGTCCACCGCCGTCAAGTTGTGCCGCCTTATCGACTTCACGGGTCCAGACCCAGCCGGGATCGACACTGTTGACACGGATCCTGTATCTGGCCAGATCCAGTGCCTGACACTTGGTCATCTGGTTCACCGCGCCTTTGGAACCATTATACGTCCATCGGTTGACCTGGGCGATATGGGCCGAAATACTCGACATGTTGACCACTGCGCCGCCGCCTTCCTTTTTCATCGGTTCGATACACAACTGGATCATTCGTGCATAAGCAATCGGCCCGGTATGGTAGCTTCGAAGGAAATCATCAACGGTAGCGTCTTCACCCTTGGCAACAAAGGAAAACGCATTGTTCACGAGATAATTGATCTTTCCATACTTCTCCAGTGTCTTCTCGACAATGCCGGCCCGGAAATCATCATCAGCCATATCACCACGGACAAAAAGAACATCCCAGCCCTGTTCTTTCATTTCCTTTTCGGTGGTAATTCCGGCCTCGCTTATTCCGGTAATCGTAACCTTTGCGCCTTCTTTGCATAATTCTTCTGCAATAGACCGGCCTATTCCGGAAGATCCTCCGGTAACGATAGCAACCTTGTCTTTAAAACGGTCCACAACAGGCTTTCGAACAATATTCATCGGTCCTCTCCTTTCTTTGGTAATCAGGGTTCAGGGTACAGGTTTTTACTCATTTATCATGATCTTGCCGGTGATCTTTTGCCTCTTTTTTTCATCATCAGTTTCAGCTTCATATATTCTTGTTTCTCTCCCGAAAGCTCCTCGGGGCAGGTCGTTGTCACATATCTCTTCCACTTCATCTTACATCTTCAGCCCGCCGTTAATATCAACCGTAAATCCCGTGACATAGGATGCAAGGTTCGACGCCAGAAACAGGACCGGTCCGGCAACTTCTTCGGCGTCTCCAAGCCTTCCCAGGGGAATTGTTTTTTTGAAAGTCTCCAGTTGTTCGGGTGTTGCCCGGCGGGTTATTTCGGTGTCGATAATTCCAGGGGCGACGGCATTTGCCCTGATATTATGGGGAGCGCCGTTACGGGCGAGGGTTTTGGTCATGCACTCGATTGCGGCCTTTGTGGCGCTGTAGTGGGCGCCGACCGCTATACCGCCTACCTGCCCGGCAAGGGAAGCAAGACTGACAATACATCCGGACCCTTTTTCGATCATCGCTTTGAGACATGCCTGACTTAAAAGAAACATGGAAGTCAGATTGATATTGAGCACTTTTGTCCATTCATCGATTTTTATTTCCAGAAAAGGGGTCCGGGGGCAGATACCCGCATTATTGATAAGGATATCAATCCGACCCTGTTCATCGATTATCCGCTTTACAAGTGCGGGGGCGAAATCCGGGTCTGAAACATCACCCTGAATAAAACATTTTCGATCGCTCTCTCTGATATCGGCGCCATAAACCAGGGCGTTGTTTTCGGCAAACTTATCCGACAGGACAGCGCCGATACCGCCGGCGGCGCCGGTGATAAGGACAACTTTATTTTCAAACTCGGGAAATTGCATAGCAGCGGTTTCCTTCCTGATGTATCGTTTCCATTTGCGATCTATTCCTGTTTTTGACAATAATAATGACTGATAACCGTTTTTTTCGAATTTTCGATATGCCGGGCCAGTAAATCAACCGCTCTGTCTTTATCGCCGTCAATGAGCGAATCGAGCAATGCGATATGCTCTTTGGCGGCATCGACCGGCACATAACCCCGCTCCGCTTCTCGGAGGCGGATTATTTCGATGCGGGACCAGAGCGCCTTGAGCATCTCCTTGAGATTATCACAGCCGGATTTTATAGCGATGAGGTCGTGAAGGTATCCGTCGAGCTTAATCTCCTTTTCGACAGCCTCCCTGCTCGCCATCGTTTTGCAACTCTCAAACCGGTTTCGAAGGTCCCGGAGCCGGTGAGCAGAGAAATTTGCAAAGGCATATTCGAGGGCCATGCACTCCAGACGTTTACGGATCTCAAAGATCTCTTCAATTTCCTTTTCATCCAGATCAGCCACATAACAGCCGCTTCGGGGGATCAAATTCACCAGATGGTCCATTGCCAGCCGCTTGAATGCTTCACGAACCGGCGCCCGGCTGATCCCCATTGCCAGAGATATCTCCGATTCGGTGATTTTCTGTCCTGCTTTCAGGCGCCCCGATGCGATCTCTTTGCGAATCGCCCGGTATACCGCCTCGGATAAGCTGGTGTCGATTTTGAGGTCCGGAAGATGCATATGCTCAATAAGATAGTCGATTGTCGACAATTTTGCAAGAATAAGTTACGCGTTTTATCGCCAATCCGAGCCGAACCGCGTTAACTCCCTGATGAAATTCCGGGTCGAGCCCACGCAACTTTCATAAAATCTAAATCTTTATGTTTATACTAAGCCGGCAAAGCCGGAATGAGTTCAATGACGAGATCAAGATTCTTGAGAATGATTCTCTGGTGGGGGGAACCGCATAGCGTTTCCCCCTGGCCTGAGTTCCCGATTACAATCGGGATCTCAGGCGCACCCCCTCCAGCAAGGGCGGCCGCGCTATGTTGGGCGCCTGCGCACCCAACG
>WJLZ01000169.1 GCA_014728215.1 Chitinivibrionales bacterium | reverse complement strand
TCTGCTCAGAAGAGAACCTTCCTTATAGTGAAAAATCGCGAGTTTGAGCATCTTTGAACGAAAACAGGTTGATCATTTTGCTCACAAAAACGCTGAGTACTATACTCCTCTTAGAAAATCAAATTGCCTATCAGTTCGCAACATTACTGAAAAATTCTCCTTTAAAACTTGCTTTTACTTTATTGAAATCTATAATATTCACTTAATAAATACTATACAAAAAATTGAATTTGATCTACAATTTTATCAGCAGCATGCCCATCACCATAATCTGCAATTGCATCCCTGTCTTCATTCAATAACATTTTACGAATAGATGACACTATATTTGCCACCGATGCCGTATCTGCTAGAGCATTCCACCCTGCATCTATAGTTTCCACCCATTCAGTCTGGTCCCTGAGGGTAACGCACGGAACCCGGTGGAAATACGCTTCTTTCTGAACCCCGCCCGAATCGGTGGCGAGTGCCAGCGCATTGCTTTCAAGGCTTGCCATATCTAAAAAGCCAACCGGATCGACAAGTTTTACTTTTTGCATGCGTGCTGAAAGGCCATACTCCTGGATATACTTTTTCGTACGTGGGTGCAGCGGCAGGATTATTTTAAATTCCTTGCTCAGCTTGCCAAAAGCTTCAGCAATATTTTCCAGACGCAGCCGGTTATCGGTATTTTCCTGTCGATGAATTGTTGCGAGGATGTATTCTTTTGGAGCTATTGCTAAATCTTCGAGTATAGTGCTTTTTTCTTTTGCTTTTTGAGCAGCGAACAATGCTGTATCGTACATGACATCGCCGACATGATAGACGTTTTGCGTGATCCCCTCATTTTTCAAATTTGCTATTGCAGTAGTAGTGGAACAGAGGTGCAGAGATGACAGGTGATCGGCGACGATCCGGTTTATTTCTTCGGGCATATCCCGGTTAAAAGATCTCATCCCGCCTTCAACGTGGGCAACCGGTATATGCAGTTTTGCAGAGGCTAATGCAGCAGCAGCGGTCGAATTGGTATCGCCATAAATCAAAACGAGGCCAGGTTGTTCATCAACAAGGACCTTCTCCAGCCGTTTCATAATCTCACCGGTTTGTTCAGCATGAGTTCCGCTCCCAACTTCCAAGTTGTAATCCGGAGATTTCATTTCAAGTTCATCAAAAAAAACATCCGACATATTGCTGTCGTAATGCTGTCCGGTATGAACAATTATTTCTTTAAATCCGCCGGTTTTAATCAGAGCTTTGGAGACCGGAGCTGCCTTTATAAATTGTGGGCGGGCGCCGATGACCGTGATAATTTTATTCATCCGTTGTTTCTGCAAATTATTAGTTTATTCAGGATATCTTTTTAAATTCTTTGTAAGACAGTTTCCCTGCTCTCATATCTTCGGGCAGTGGCTGCTCCTCATCAATGTCCAGGCACTTGAGGTTACCTGACTGCGTGACTGAGTACCGTAAACCGCTTTCTGGGCATATGTACATATCATTTTCATCAGATTTGATTAATCGATGTCCATGCCGGCTCATCCATCCATTTTGTTTAGCAGGTATGCCGATCATGAATGCATAATCCGGAACATCTTTGGTAACTACCGCACCGGCTGCAATAAATGCATATCGACCGATAGTAATACCACATACAATTGTTGCATTTGCACCAATTGTCGCTCCACGGCAAATGTGGATTTTTTCATAAAGGGCTTGCCGGTTGACCTGGGACCGAGGGTTCGTAACATTTGTCAATACGCATGAAGGTCCCAGAAAAACATCATCTTCAATAATCGTACCTTCATACACAGAAACATTATTCTGTATTTTGACATTATTCCCTGTTACAACATTACCGGCGATGTTTACGTTCTGGCCGAGAATGCAATTTTCACCAATTTTTGCATTTTTCATAACATGAGAAAAATGCCAGATTTTCGTGCCACTGCCTATTTCGCAAGGTTCATCAACATATGCCGATTCATGTTTGAAATAGTTCAAGTTATTATTTATCCTTTCTTAAATGCGTCATGTTTTCCCCTCTCTCTACACCAAATATTGAGCTGGCTACCGAACCGCCAATTTGGTACGGGACCCCCAGCTCGTCAAGCACCTCTACAAAAGGACGGATGGTTGTTTCAATTTCAAATCTATTCACCATGTCCTCGGTTGATCAAAAATTTCCGGATCTTTCTTTCCAGCTCTATTCCATAATGAAGCGTTACAAATAACATTGATTGTTCAAAGTCACTAAGAGTGGGGTTTTGGCGGGCGATGGCCCTTTTGGACATCTTCACGACAGAATGACTTAATGATGCCATTTTCCTGAATCGCCCTGCGGGACCTGCACGGCGAAGTAATTCTATCTGCACATGCTCAGCATCCGGTGATGTATCATTAGGGATTAGCATGAAATTTTTACTAGGTGAAATCGTGGACTGGAATATGCTCATACGAAAATTGCTTATGGTTTCCAATCATAGACTGCTTTTGCGAATTGCCGGAAATAACCTGCTTTTCCGACCAATACTTTCAGATAGTTCGCCGGGATTGCGAAGTTAAGATTCTGGCCGCCCCTAAATGTGGCCACTGAAACACCAATGACTTCGCCCCTTTCATTCAGTACTGGGCCACCGCTGCTTCCTGGTG
>WJLZ01000168.1 GCA_014728215.1 Chitinivibrionales bacterium | reverse complement strand
GATTTATAGATATCGCCGGGGAAATAGGTCGTGCTGCCGATTGCGTTATGCGCTGCGGGAACAACGGCGACAACATTGATTTTCGGTTTGAGGATACTGAGTGCCCGAATCAACCCGAACGCTGCTGCCGCACCGGCCATATCACATCGCATGGTTTCGATATGGCCCGATGGTTTCAGGTTCTGTCCTCCCGAATCGAAGGTGATTCCTTTACCAACAATCGCGGTCTTTTTCTTTGATTTCGCAGCACCCGCGTATTCCATGATAATCAGGTGGGGAGGGTAGGGGGATCCTTGTCCGACCGCGTAGAGGAGGCCCAGTCCTTTTTTCTTGAGTTCTTTTTGATCGAGAATTGTGGTGGTGATATTCGAAGCTGCCCCCAGTCTCCCGGCTTCTGCGGCAAGATGAGCGGGGGTGATAACGTGGGCATTATCATTCACCAGGTCACGGGCATAAAAAACCGATTCGCACAGGGCCTGTATCTGTTTAACCCCTTTGGGAGCAACAGAATCATCGACAAGCTCGATCTTTTTGATACTCACCGGTTTTTCACTTTTATATTTTGCAAAGGAATAGGCGCCCAGAACAGCGCCTTCCAGGGAAGCTTCACTGCATTTCCCCTTGCAGTTTTTCTTTTTTGGTGGAATGAGCGAAACAGAGGTCCGTTTCAGTTCCACTGCTTTTTGTATCGCCCTTGCCGCGCCACGCCTGATTATTGCCGTCGTGCAGTTTTCACGAAGTCCTAAACCGCAGTAGATTATGCATGCATTCTTCTCATAACGGATTGTCAATTGATGTTTTTCACCCTTGAAATCGACAATGTCTCCGGCGTCTTCCTGAACCAAAAACACGACCTGAGTATCATTCGAAGCCTTTTTGGCTATGGTGATTTTCATGGCATAATCCTTTCAGAAATCGTATCTACTTTTAACAAAGATATACTAAAATAACAAATTGGCATTGAGGGCGCAGCGAATGGGGCAAAAAGGGCTGTGTTTTTGCAGCAGAATGATTATACGGCAAGTTGAGGACCGCATAAACCTCGCCAAAGCCGCACATTACCGCGGCTTCGGCGAGTAGTGATTTGCGAGTTTTATGGTGTGCTTTTCAGGATTTCTGAAGGAGCACAGGCCCCAAGGCCGGGGATATTCTACCGTTCGAGCACTTTCCACTCGACACGGCGGTTTTTCTTATGACATTCTTCATCGGGGCAATTCGTTATTGCAGGACGTTCTCTTCCGTAGGAAGTAAACTCCAGGCGCGATGAGGGAATGCCGTAGGAGGTAAGATAGCTTTTCACCGTCTTGGCTCTGTTCTCGCCGAGTCCGATATTGTATTCATTCGAACCCCGTTCATCGGCATGGCCTTCGAGAAGAATCCGGACATCGGTGTTTTCGGAAAGAAACCTGGCGGCACGTTCGAGTTTCTGGATTGCATCACCCCGGAGTTCGTATTGGTCATACTCGAAATAGATCGGCACGAATATCTCTTGCATTTCGGCGTCGATATCCCGGGTCTGGAAAACAATGTCGTCGGATGGTTCGGTTTCGGGCTCAGGTGTTTCAACTTCGGTAGTAACAGACGGTTCCGGTTCCGGCATGGTGTCTTTGATGGTCGTGGTCTTTTTGCCACATCCGTAAAGAGCCATTAGAAGAACCGCTGATGTCAAAAACAGTATGGAAGGCAGCCGTTTCATAGGATCTCCTCCTTTAGAGAAAGAATGTGAATGAAAATTAAGGAGAATGGAGAACCGGAACGGTGAAGCAACCGCATGCTTCCGTAGGGTAAATTACTGGAGAAACCGCCGATGTCCTTCACTACTCCATTTCGCCATTACTCTACCGGGGAACCCCGAACAGGACTTTCCCCGGGAAAAAGATAGTTGGTTGTGCGCGGTAATAAAAAGATAACACCTGCCCGGAAATAATGGAAGAGCAGCATTGGGAATATCAGGAGAGGAGAGATCTTTGGACAAAGAGGAGTGATTCTTTGCGCCGTGAGAGAAGAGCAATAATCGGAAGGGCTGTGTCTTTTTGTATAATTCTGCGGGTTACCGGTTTTTTGTTGGGCCCGGTAATGATTGTGATCACGATGGCGGCATCGGTTATTACCCTTGGTGCAAGGGTGATCCGTCCGGCCGGTGGTTTTGGGCTTTGTGTTTCGAGTACGACCGAGTGCGTGTCGTCCAGATAATCACCGCGGGGAAATAGACTCGCCGTATGACCATCATCGCCAACCCCCAGAAAAAGAGTGTCAAAAACCGGGAAATTGGTGTGAAAATGGTTTTTAAGAATTTCACGGTAATGTTCCCCGCTTTTAGGGAAATGCTCCTTATCGGATTCTCTCCCTGCCGGAGCCAGAAAATTTCTGTATGCAGTACCCCAGTTACTCTGGGGATCATCAAAGGGAACCATCCGCTCATCAACCGGGAAAAAGGCTGTATTCCGATAATCGGCAGGCTGTCTGAGCCAGTGCGGAAAAAGCCGGGTAAAGGTGTTACCCCCCGAAAGCCCGCACGTTCCCTGTTCAAGATACCCGCAACTGGCCGATGCAAGCTCATCGAACGTATCGAACTCTTGTATTACAGCCCTGGAATCGGCATTCAATAATATTTCGTTAGGCAACATGGTATGTTTTTTCCATAGCTGGACGATTAACTATCCCCCAGGACAATCAAAATAGATAATGGATTAGCCTTGGATTATTATTTCGAGTTTCTATATACATCGCTGTATTTCTGGACAATTAATCTCTTAAACCGCTTAAAATACTGCTATTTGTGCAGATTAAATTGGCACGATACATGCTGCAAGTGGAAGAAAGGCTTCTCAAATGCCACTAATGCCAATCCCACCAGATTATTAAGGGGCGATCATGCATGCATGGAACAAAAACATCGAGGAAGTTATTGATTTGGCTCACAAACTGTTATTTCTGGCCGATAAGGGAGATATTCAGCGGGAGGATGACGGTTGCGGGGTATTGTACGGAATCGTGCGAGACTGCGCTTATAAGTTGAAACTGCAGGCAGAACAGGAGAAAGAAAATCATATTCAGCAGGGAATCTGGGAAAGGGATGATAAAAAAGCACGATAACCGTATCAGAATACATTCTTTCAGATTCCAGCCCCGGTACAGGCACTTCATTTTATATTCACCTGCATGATATTTATTTTATTCCCAAGTTGAATACATGGCCAGTTGTTTAATGTGACAGATTCATGAAATATCTTACCAGGAGGTTAAATGACAACAGATCGTTTTGAAAACATAATCGATTTTGCAATAAAAAGTGAGATCGCAGCCTATGAGCTTTATGAGAAATATGCAGGAATTGTGACTAATCCCGCACAGAAAAAGCTGCTTTCCGAGATGGCGGCCATGGAGCGGGGACATGAGCAGAAACTTCGGAAACTTTATGAGACCGGCAAAGCTGTATTTGTGAAGCCACAGGATGTACAGGATTTGAAAATTGCCGATTACCTTGTTGATGTCGAGCTCAGGGAAAGCAGCCCGATCGAAGATGTCTTTATTTTTGCCATGAAATCGGAACAGAAAGCCTTTGATCTTTATTCCCGTCTTGCCGGGCAGGAGCAAAAGGAAGAGTATAAAAACCTGTTTTTGGGCCTTGCCGGTGAAGAAAAGAAGCATAAACACGACCTCGAAGTCGAATATGAAAAGGGAATAATGAACGAAAATTAGAAAAATGATAGAACGCCGATGGCACCAATTTAGCCGATTATCGCTGATATTTCCACCATTGTATATCTCTGATCAGCGAATATCGGTTTGTATCGGCGAGAGGGGCCTTCTATTTTTGCCAATAAGACATTCAAATGAAAGGAGAACACAATGTATAACGCTGCAGAAATTTTCCAGATTGGAATAGAAATCGAGAAGAACGGTAAAAAATTCTATAAACTCGCTGCTGAGAAGACCGATGATGAAGATTCGCGCAAGCTTTTTTTAGAACTTGCCGACTGGGAACAGGGGCATGTTGTTCTGTTTGAAAACCTTAAAAGCGATCTTGCCAAACAAGAAGGTAACACCAACATGCTCGATCCCGATGAAGAAGTCGAGCGGTATCTTAAAGCCTCTGCCGATACCCACGTATTCAATATCAATGCCGATATGGATTCGCTGGTGAATTCCTGCAATACTCCCCAGGATATTCTCAATCTCGCCCTTCGCTTCGAAAAAGATTCGGTAGTGGTCTACACCGCCATGAAAGACCGGGTAGTGGAGTCGATGGGGAAGGAAAAGGTGAATAAACTTATCAACGAAGAGATGCTGCATGTTGCGTTTATAACAAAGCAGCTTGAGATCCTGGGCTAAAAAATGACGGTTAGTAGAACATGCGGCACCCTCGATCCGGTCTGTTCCCGACGTTGAAAGGGACGGCAGTCCCTTTCCTCAAACAAAAAAAGAAAGACAAACCTCATACAAAAAACAACCACTCCAGTTTCGCTTTCCCGAAAATATCCTGTGCTGCCCGGAATAAGGTGAAGAGACTGCGGGGGGCATTTCTGCTTGCACAAAATCATTACTCCACCATTCCGGTACTCCGTTACTCCGGTCACAATGGATGGAAATCAATTATGAACAGGTATTAATCATCAGAATTCTACTGGTCCCCGATTATAATTTCTCTTACCTTCTTTGCCGCCTTTTCCTTGTCGGCACTGGAGGTACCTTCGATTTTCACCGGATCATGGAGCGTAACCGTCACGTTTCCGGGGTGGATCAGGTATGACTTTTTGGGCAGGATATTTCGTGTCCCCGCGATGGTTACCGGAACAATCGGCAACCCGGCTTCGAGGGGAAGGGCAAAGGCGCCTCGTTTGAAGGGCCCGATAGTGCCATCGACCGACCGGGTGCCTTCGGGAAAGATCACCAGATCGAGATTTTCTTTTTTCAGCAGCGCCACCGCGCGGGTAAATGATTCTCTTGCTTTGCGGGCACTGCTCCGGTCGATACTGATATGGCGGAGCGAGGCCAGGCCCCATCCGAAGAAAGGGATCCGGAACAACTCTTTTTTCGCGACAAATACAAGGTTGCAAGGTAGGTATCCCATAAGTGATGGTATATCGAGATGGCTCTGGTGGTTGGAGACAAATACATAGTGTTTGTTGCTGTCGAGCTTCTCTATACCTTCAATTGTTATTTTGGCGCCGCTGAATGCCAGAAGGTGTTTGCACCATGCCCGGGCAATTCCCCGGGCCGCCGGAAGATAGATACCACTGAAAATGAAGGTTGCGATGCTGTAGGTAAATACACTGAAAACAGCCCAGATGATAAAGAGGATACTATGAATAAACCTGAGGGCTTTTACGCCGCTGTTTTGCTCAGCCACACATTTTCCTTTCCGACCAGTTTGCGAAGGTTATCGATGGTATCATTTGCGGGGTTCAGGGTTACTTTTCTGGATTTGATACGATACTCGTTTTCTTCCTGGGTAAGGAGATGAATAATAAAGGAGCAGGGGCCGCTTGCATTTTTGCACTGCTGTTCGATCGTACTCAGAAAATCGGGTTCAAGTCCTTGGGTCCGGATTTTGACATGCACGCTTCGGGTGAGTTTTTCCCGGGTTTCAGAGAGAGCGATAATATTCTCCGCTTTGATTTTTGGCTTGTTATCCCTGGCGGTAACCTGGCCCCGGGTGAGAATCATGGATCCCTGGGAAATGAGATTGCCGAATTTTTCGAGGGTATCGCTGAAAATGAGCAGCTCAGCGGAGCCGTTAAAGTCTTCGAGGGTAACAAAGGCCATCTGGCGACCGTTTTTCTGCACATGGGTTTTGACAATGGTAATCAAGCCGCCGACTGTCACGGTCTGGCCATCCTTGAGCGATGCCACCGAGTCATCGCTGAGAGTAATGGTTGTAAATCCCCGGATTTCATCCTGAAACCGGTCGAGTGGATGGCCGCTGATATAGTAGTTGAGCACATCCTTTTCCCGTGCCAGAAGTTCGGTATAGGGCCACGGGGGGATTTCCGGAAGTTCGGGTTCGGGGATCGAGACCTGTTCGGTCGAGGTACCGCCGGTATCGAACAGGCTGGTCTGGCCTGAGAGCTTATCTTTTTGGAACGATGAGCCGTATTCGATTGCCTTGTCGATCGCTTCATGAAGTTGCGCGCGGGTACCTTTGAGCGAATCGAGTGCACCGGCATAGGTGAGACACTCCAGAGCCTTTTTGTTGACCTGACGAAGGTCGACGATTCGGCAGAGGTCGAATAGGGATGCGAATTTTCCGTTTTTTTCGCGGCATTCGATCATTGCATTCCCGGCTCTCCCCACATTCTTGATCGCGCCGAGACCCAGCCGGATATTGGGGCCTTCAACACTGCACTCGATTTCGCTGTAATTGATGTCCGGAGGAAGGATTTTTATTCCCATCCGCTGAGCTTCGTTTTTCATGACCAGAAACTGGTCCTGGTTCCCCAGCCATGAGGTAAGGTTGGCGGTCATGTATTCGAGTGGGTAGTGGGTTTTGAGATATCCCGACTGGTAAGCGACATGGGCATAGACTGTGGCGTGGGCCTTGTTAAATCCGTATTCGGCGAATTTTGCCATGAGGTCCCAGACCGCTTTGGCAGTTTTTTCGCTAACGTCCCGTTCCTTGGCACCTTCAATAAATTTAGGACGCATTTCTTCCATTTTATCGATCTTCTTTTTACCCATCGCCCGCCGGAGAAGGTCGGCTTGTCCCAGTGAAAAACCGCCCAGTACCTGGGCGATACGCATAACCTGCTCCTGGTAGATAATAACTCCGTAGGTGACTTTCAGGATATCTTCGAGGAGTGGGTGGAGGTACTCGATCTTTTCTTTACCATGTTTCCGGTGGATATAGGTCGGAATATTGTCCATCGGTCCCGGCCGGTAGAGCGCGTTCATAGCGATGAGATCTTCGGTGTCCTCGGGTTTGAGTTTTCGAAGGTTGTCCTGCATTCCCTGGGATTCAAACTGGAATATCCCCACTGTTTCACCCCGTCCGAAAAGCTCCATGGTTTCGGGATCCCGATCGGCAAGGCCCCAGAGATCGATATCCTCATTTCGGTATTTCTTTATCAGACGAAGCGTTTCCTGAAGTACGGTCAGGGTACGAAGTCCCAGAAAGTCCATCTTTACCAGCCCGGCTTTTTCTACATCCCCCATATCGAATTGGGTCATGATAATGTCGGAACTCGCCTGCTTGAACAGAGGTGCCCAGTTAACGACTTCCCCGGGAGCGATAATCACACCACCGGCATGCATTCCTGCCTGACGAGCCAGTCCTTCAAGACGCTCCGCATGTTTGAACAGCTCCTGATACTGCGCATTGCTGTCGATAGTCCGTTTCAGTTCTCCGTTTTCGGCAATGGACTTTGTCAGGGTCTTTTCAGTGATCATGCTGGAAAGCTTGTTGGCATCGGCAACCGGTACGCCCATGGCCCGGGCAACATCTTTCACCACCATTTTGGCTTTCATCCGACCGAAATTAATGATCTGACAGACAGCATCACGGCCGTATTTCTCGACCACATAATCGATTACGCGATACCGGTCACGATCGGAAAAGTCGATATCGGCATCGGGCATGGACACGCGCTCGGGGTTGAGAAATCGCTCGAAGATAAGGTCGTATTTTATTGGATCTACGTCAGTTATGCCAATTGAGTAAGCAACAAGACTTCCTGCAGCACTGCCACGGCATCCAACCATGATCCCCATGTCTTTAGCAGCCCGCACAAAATCGCGCACAATGAGAAAGTAGCCGGCAAATCCCATGCTTTCGATTACATTGAGTTCGTGAGCAAGCCGTTCTTCGATCCGGGGAGTAATCTCGGGATATTTATCGCCAAGGCCATTCCGGGCCAGTGCTGCGAGATAGGCGTCCAGGGTTTCATGCCCCCCCGGAACGTCGGGCACCGGAAGGACCGGTTTTTCCTTGATTTTGACCTCGCACCGTTCGGCTATTTCCATGGTATTGGTCATAGCCTCGGGGACATGCTTGAAAAGTTCGTACATTTCCTGGGGGGATTTGAAATAGATTTGATCGGTGGAAAATTTATACCGGTTGGGATTATCCATGGTATTCTGGGTCTGAATACAGAGCAGGATTTCGTGGGACAGAGCATCATCATTGCCAAGATAATGGGCATCGTTGGTCGCAATCAGAGGAATACCGAGTTCTCTGGCCAGAGTGATAAGCTGATCCTGAATCAGGACCTCTTCTTTGATATTATGATTCTCGAGTTCGATAAAGAAATTGTTTTCCCCGAAGATGGAAAGGTATTCTCTCGCCACGTTCTTTGCCCGTTCCATATCACCGCCCAGGAGAGCCCGGGGGATTTCACCGGCAAGACAGGCAGATGAGGCGATTATACCTTTTGAATGTTGGCGGAGCACTTCATAATCGATCCGGGGTTTATAATAAAATCCATCAATATATCCGATCGAACTGAGGCGCATGAGGTTTTTATAGCCTTCATTATCTTTTGCTAAAAGTACCAGGTGAAAATTGCTTTTTTCATCCTTTGAAGATGTTTTGTCGAAACGGGATTTTGGAGCCACGTACGCTTCAAATCCGATAATCGGCTTGATTCCCGCACTCTGGCAGGTCTCATAAAACTCAATAGCACCGAAAAGACCTCCATGATCGGTGATCGCAAGGGCGGGCATATTGAATTCACCGGCACGTTTCACCAGATCGGGGATTTTAATAGCGCCGTCAAGAAAGCTGTACTCGGTATGGTTATGGAGGTGAACGAAATTTTCAATCTCTTTCATGCTTTCCTGACTCCTAATTTATTGATTTTATCGATATAAAATTTCCGGATTGATTTCGATTCAAAGAGTTCACCTTCGAGATACGGTTCTGCTGCGGAGCGTTGATATGAGAGGGGCAAAAAGGTATAGGTGCTTTTCTTGAGATTCCGGCTTCCGGCGTAATCGACAATCAAATAATAGCCCATCAGTAAGGCATAATCGACCACATTGAGCATCTCGCTTATATCGAGTTTTTTCATCTCCGATCCGTATTTACCCACTTTGACATCAACCAGGGATTCCTCTTTCTGTTCCGAAAAGGTGGTTACCGGCATTCGTAAGGGAAGAACATCTTTATCAAACCCTTTCATCGATTTTTGAGGAAAAACCGGTTTTGAAGGGATCCGGGGATCAAATCCAAGTTCCATCAGGCGGGAATACACAATATCTTCGTACCCTTCCTTTATGCGGAATACTTTCCGGGCATCAAGGGGTTCGAGCAGATCGCCGATAGTTTCAACCGAGGTGAGTTGATTGCTGATTTTATTATCCCTGAGAGCAATAATCGATCCACTGGTAATGAATAAGCGGGAAAATTCACGTATCCATTCCTTGATCGTCTCAACAACATTGGGCGGTGCATTCCATTCGGCAAGAAAGTTGAGAAGCCGGTCGCTGTCTGCTCCGCGGGCCAATGAATCGTTTATAATGCTTTTTTCGATATTTCCTTTATAGACCTTATCAAAGGACGCCACGTTCCCGATCTGAGTAAAATCATAAAGCCGTGCCGGCTGTATTTCACCGGGAATGATAGCCGAAAAATCGGGGAGAACTACGATGGCATCATTGGGAGCATCTTTGGAAAGGGAGTTGAATGTTTCCGAACGGGTAAATGATATGCCGTTCTCGTTAGGTATCTGAGCAATAAAATCGCAGTAGGTGAGTAACAACAAAGCTTCTTTAAGGTATTGATCGACCACGGGCGGAAATTTTCCGGTGGAAATCCAGGGATCGCCCGGTGACGGACATATTCTTTCGATAATCGGACGGTGTACCGAATGATTAAAGCAGAATTCGGAAAATTCGCGGTGAAGGTCCGGAAGCGGACGTTGAAGCCATTGATAAAGGACGGCATCTTTGAGAAGATAGGTATTGTTGAGAAAAGCGAGGATCCCCTTTTCGAGTCCGTAATCGATGCAGAGGGAAATCGCTTTGATGGAATGTTCGTCTATCATTGGCAACGGGCCGCTGAGAAGACGTTCCAATGCATTCTGAGAGGTTTTAACCAGTGCGCCGTTTTTGGTTTTTTTGAGTAGTTTGCGGGAGGCGAAAATGCAGATTACAACAAAATCGTTAAGACAAGCCCACGGAACAGTATGTGATGGATGCTGGGTTTCGGAGGGCGGAGGAACTGCGCAACTGCCTTTGATCGTATCGGCAATGCGGTCGGCAAGGACATCGGCAAAAGTATCGAAACAATAATAACAGAGCCGATGTTCCACATCCTGTGAGACATACACTAAAAATGATGACAGCAGTTCATCATCAAAATCTACATCCGGTGGAGCAGGGAGGCCGTTGTTTTTAAAAAGATAGACCAGTGCACAGTTGAGCTGTGATGATGGAGTCAGATTATCGTACCGCCGGCGAATATCTTCGGGATCGGAAAAGGTCTCGGCCAGTTCCGAAATCATCGATGATGATAAAATCTTTCGTGAAAGTGATGAGTCCTTTACGAGTTTCTTGAAAACAAGATCGTTCGGGAGGAGCTTTATGTACTCATCAAAGGAGAGCGGGGACACTGGCTTGCTCAGAAATTGAAAACTCATTGACAAAAGCTGTTTCGTGTTACTTTCTGAAACTATTCATTCGGCACAAAAGCTATACAGGCATGGCAAAGTTTGAAAAATACATGAAGGAGAGCGGAAATAAAATAACAGTGAATGAATATTTTCAAAATGTGCTCTGGATACCCGTAATTACCGGTTATTAATCCATGCTCTCCTGCCGTATAAAAAGATACTATATTTCCTTCGGTTGTGCACTCATCGTGAAACTGCTTGAAGTAAGCTCTGTAACAAGTTGATATTCAAATAAATGTGTCGATTACTTAAACGGCGGTGCCATACATAGGAATGGTGATGGAGTTAAAAAATGGCGAAATTCGGATAAATCATTTATTATATAGTTTATGAGGTCGACATATCCGATTCTTTTGTTGTTTCTTTGGGCCTTTTCCCTTGCGTTGCATGGGGAGGCCAGGATAGTGGGCCCCCTCAATGCGTTGCTTAATTCTCCCGAAAGGAACGGGGTGGAAAGAGCGTTACAACGGTATTCGGTAGTTCCTCGTCCGGGTATGGTCAAGCGGAGAAGGGCTGAACCGATAAGTGTTATCTGCGTTCCGGCAAAGGGGATATCGGCACGGGCTATCAAGCCGTCATCCGTGGAAAAATATGGTGGGGCCATCGATGCGGTTTCCGATTCCTATCTTCGTGTATCGATAATCCCCGACCGGCTCGAGCTTTTAGAGCAACATCCCGGGTTTCGTGCCATTCGTCTTCCGTATGATCTTATCGAGCAGGGTGGTCTCGGAACCTATGTTTCGGAGAGTGTGGAGCTTATTCATGCCCTGGAATTCCACGAACAGGGGGTACGCGGGAGCGGGATCAAGGTAGCGGTCATTGACGGCGGCTTTGGAACGCTTACGGAAAAAGTTCAGAGTGGTGAATTGCCACAGGAAACCTATCATAAAGATTTTTCCGGTGAAGGCATTGAAGGGGGGGGTGATCATGGGATTGCCGTCGCTGAACAGGTTATGGATATCGCTCCCGATGCGGAATTACATTGTCTGAAAATCAAGGATATTGTGGATCTGGAAAATGCCGCCGGATATCTTCGTCTGAATAATATTCCTGTGGTAAATATGTCCCTTTCCTGGCAGGGTGCGAGCTACTTTGATGATACCGGCCCCTTTGCAACGTTGGTTAATGAATCCTATGATAACGATGGCGTTTTCTGGGTGACTGCAGCGGGAAATAAAGGTAACAGTCACTGGCGTGGTTTATGGGAAGATGCTGATGCCAATGATAAACTCGATTTCGATTCGCTCTCAAATCGTCTTCGGGCAATCGAGCCCTATGAGACGGTCTCGGTTTATCTGAATTGGGACCAGTATGGAAAACGGTTTCTCACCGATCTGGATTTGTATGTTATTGATGAAAATGACAGTCTGATCGCATTCAGCAGTACCAATCAGAGATTTTCTGCAACTCCTCTTGAACATGTTCAATTTTACAGTACAACTAAAAAAGAATATTATATCCTCGTTGATCTGGTTGAGGGGAATGCAGAGGGACTCGATATTACCGTCTTTGTTAATCAGGCCGGGCTGGATCCTGTTATACGGGCATCCAGTATTGCCGAGCCGGCCTGTGCCCATGGTTCTTTTACCGTAACGGCGATTGGGCGGCCGAATTGGCATTCATCATCGCCCGAGGTCCATAAATATTGTGGTGAAGGGCCGACAACCGATGGCCGGTTAAAGCCTGAGATCAGTGCTCCCGATGGGACCACATCCGAGTCCTTTGGAGAATTTGGTTCCTGGGGAACGTCATTTGCAGCGCCGGTAGCCGCCGGCGCCGCGGTCCTCCTCCTCGATATCGATGGAGCCCTTACCGCAGCCGGAATCCGCCAACAATTGATTGATATGGCGGTGGATATCGGCGTTGACGGTAACGATCCGGTATTTGGAGCGGGTAAACTATATATAGATCCCTCGCTGGTTAATGCGCCTCCCCGTATCAGAATTACCGGCGATACAATCGTGTCGGAATCAGGGAAACTCGATATAACTGTCACTGCGCAGGGGGCTCATGCTGTTACAAGCGATATTCTTATCTCGGGAAAACCCGACAATGCCATCTTCTCCGACAATAGTAACGGCTATGGAACACTTGCCTGGGAAACTTCGTACGCCGATGCTGGTGATTATGCTGTTACTTTTTCTCTTCGGTATAACTCGCAAATAACTACAGAGCGAACGGTTGCAATTACAATCGACAACACACCGGTTCCGCCGAAAATTACCACACAGGGCAGGCTTGCCCGAAACGCTTCTGATTCGCTGAAATGGGGGTGGGATAACGATGAAATCGATCCGGACCTGGATACTTCAACCATGACTTTTCAAATCCAGATGTTCACCGATCAGGAATTGACCGTCAAAGTGGTTGATCAGGATAGTATCAGCGGTTATTCTATTTTATCCACCGCAATTGAAGGCTTCGATACACTTGGAGCCGGTGATATCTGGGTAAGGGTGAAAGCTTCCGACAATAGGGGCTACTCCACCGGATTCGGCCCCTCAACAAAGCTGAGTGTCGAAAGTGGTATCACGCCGATTACTCACTCACTTGTTTTTGCTCATAATGCTCCCGAAAAAGTAACCATCCACCTCTACGATCTCAGAGGAGTGTGCCGCGCAGAAATGAGCGTATCGACCGATCGTATTACCGCACCTGCGGATATTGGTTTTTTTCTCCGAAGTAAGAGGCATGGGCTCCCTGCAGGGCAGTATTTTGCCAGGGGCAGCACCGGCGATGTTACGGTTGAGAATTACTATATCGGCCTGTGGTAACAGGTTACGATGCTGAAAGCTTTGCCTATCCCCTTAGTTCGAACTATTTTTTAACTATGAAACTTATTGCAAAAAACCGAAAAGCATTTCATAATTACGAGATACTGGAGAAAGTTGAAACCGGTATTGAGCTGAAGGGTTCGGAGGTAAAATCTATTCGAGCAGGGAAAATCAATCTGGCCGATAGTTATGCAACATGCTCCGGAGGTGAAATAGTAATTCATCATTTGCATATAAGTCCCTATGAGCAGGGGACTATGTTTGCACCCGATCCCTACCGGAAAAGAAAACTGCTGCTTCATAAAAAACAGATTTATCATTTATGTGGAGAAGTTGACCGGAAACATCTGACATTAGTGCCGCTGACAATTTACTTTGCCAAACAGTGGGTCAAAATGGAAATCGGGTTGTGTCGCGGAAGAAAAAAGTTCGATAAGCGGGAAAAGATTGCAGAACAGGAATCAAAAAAGAGAATTGCCGCCCTTATGAAAAGTAAAAAATATTAGCGCTCGAATGCACCGGTCTATGAGCAGAAAGTCATTCAATTACCTATTCCTGGGATTATTATCAGTCGTCATTATAGGTACGGCTGGTTCTGTAAGAGCTGAAAGAAATGTCCGTTATATCGAATCTGATACGGCAATTCACGGCAATGCAGTTCATCTTTCCCTTCGTACACTGGCAAAGAGTTTTGGTTTTAAGTCGGCCTGGAACGAACAGGCTCAAAAACTGATTTGCAACAATAAAGATCATCACCTGGTCTTTTCTCCTGAAAATCCATTCTGTGTAATTGACAGTGTCGTATACCAGTTTGTATTTGTTCCAATCATGGACAATGATGAACTCTGGCTTCAGGCGGGGTTATGTGCCGATGTGTTCGATCGGGTTCGGAAGGATTCGGTCTGCTGGGATGCCGATTCAGGGAAAATGGCCGTACACTCGGTATCAAGGATACTGAAGAAGAAACAAAAATCAAAGCCGCAGGCAGTTTCCGAACCCCCCCGGAAAAATACCATGATTCTTGAACCGCAGCCACCTTCAAAATCCAAAATACAAGGAAAGCCTATTCAAACAATTGTTATTGATCCGGGGCATGGAGGAAAGGATCCGGGCGCTATCGGGGCGGGAGGGACGCTGGAGAAGGATGTTGTTCTTGGTATCGGTCTCGCGCTGAGGGAAATTCTCAAGGAAAAGACCTCTTTTAACATACATTTGACCCGTGAGACCGATAAATTTATTCCTCTCAGAGATCGTACTGAATTTGCCAACAAGAAAAAGGCGGATCTGTTTATCAGTATTCACGCAAACAGTATCGGTGGCTCGAAGAAAAAGCGTAATGCCATAAAAGGATTTAAAATCTATTTTCTTTCCCAGGCAAAGAACGAGGAAGACAAGATGGTTGCCATGAAAGAGAACTCGGCAATTGAGTTTGAAGAAAATGTCGACAAAGGCGATTATCTTCAAAATATTCTGATCGATCTTGCCGGCAATGAATATCAGAATGAGAGCCAGGATTTATCGATCATGCTGGCTGAAGCATTTGATGCATCGTTAAAGAAAGTCGGCAAGCTTCATCGGGGGGTAGGGCAGGCGCCATTCTGGGTGCTGAACGGTGCATTCATGCCTTCGGTGTTGATCGAGACCGCCTTTATATCGAATCCCCGGGAAGAGAAGGTTTTAGGAACGGGCCCTTTCCAGAAGGAGGCGGCATTTGCCATTTTTACTGCTATCATGTCATTTAAAAAGAAATATGAGGCTGAGTTGTGAGTGATTCCAGACCCATCGGTATTTTTGATTCCGGCCTGGGCGGTTTAACCGTTGCAAAAGAAATCTTTCGTATTATGCCGCGGGAGAAAGTCATCTATCTTGGCGATACAGCCCGTTTTCCCTATGGTGGGCGGTCCAAAGAGACGATCGGCGCTTTTGCCGAGCAGGATGCCCATTTTTTAATCCCCTCCGATATCAAACTTCTGATAGTTGCCTGCAATACGGTGTCATCGGTAGCTCTTAAACAGGTCCAGAAAATCGATCATGAAATGCCGGTAATCGGCGTAGTCCTTCCCGGAGCAAAGGCATCGGTGATGCGCACTGCCGAAAAGAAAATCGGTATTATCGGTACTAATGCAACGGTTAATGCCAGTGCATATACTAAAGCGATTGCCGATATCGATGCATCGGTGCGGGTTTACGGCAAACCTTGTCCTCTCTTTGCGCCGCTTGTCGAAGAGGGGCTTATGGACAGCGATATCGCCCGGCTTGTTGCTCAGCGATATCTCTATCCCCTTGTCGATATCGGGATCGATTGCCTGATACTCGGATGTACTCATTATCCTCTCCTTTACGGTGTGATTCAGGAGACTGTCGGGACCGGTATCCAGTTGATTGACAGCGCCCTCTGGACTGCAAAGGAAGCACAGGATATTTTAATAGCTCTTGATGCACTTGCTCCTAAATCCGATGAAGACGGGTGTGAGCAGAGTAAGTTTTTTGTCACCGACCTTACACCGGGCTTCGAACGAAATGCCGAAGCATTTCTGGGGAGAAAGCTGTCGGGTGTTGAAAAAATTTCGCTTGATGATCTTGTGGCGTGTGGGAAAGGATGAAGATTTGGAGTGATTCCGATACGCTCGGGACAGATGGAGTGGTGGGGTGATGGGGAAGAAATGTATTTTTAACCCAATACTCCAATACTTTATTATTCCAACACTCCATTCTTAACAAGAAAGTGAGGCTCTATGTCCGGACATTCCAAATGGGCCACGATAAAGCGGCAGAAAGGCAAGGCCGATGCTGCCCGTGGGAAAATTTTCAATCGTCTTATTCGGGAAATTACTATTGCCGCTCGAATCGGTGGCGGTGATCCTGATGCCAATCCTCGTCTCCGGTCGGCAATCGCAACTGCCCGGACGCAGAATATGCCCAACAAAAATATCGAAAATGCCATACAGAAAGGGACTGGGCAGCTCGAAGGAGTCAATTATGAAGAAGTCACCTTTGAAGGATATGGTCCGGCCGGCGTTGCGGTTATTATTGAGACCATGACCGATAATAAAAACCGGACTGTCGCCGAGGTCCGTCATGTACTCACCAAAACCGGTGGAAATCTGGGAACCGCCAATTCGGTAAACTGGATGTTCAATTCTGTTGGCCTTATCCGAGTGGCAAAGGATAATATCGATGAAGATGCTGTTATGGAAGTTGCTTTGGAAGCGGGCGCCGAAGATATTTCCACGCAGGATGATGCCTATGAAGTCTCGACCACTGTCGATAACTTTGAATCTGTTCGTTCCGCACTCGAAAACGCCAACATGCCGATTTTATCCGCAGAGGTAACGAAAGTTCCGCAAAATACCATTAACGTGGAAGGCGAAACAGCTCAGAAAGTTCTCAAGCTTATCGATGCGCTTGATGACCTGGATGACACTCAGAATGTTTATGCCAATTTCGATATCAGCGAAGAAGAGATGGAGAAAATTGGATAAAAAGCATGGAGTGATGGAGTACTGGAGTACTGGGGTACTGGAGTATAAAGAATTCGGGCTGTTTTTCTCTTTTACCGGCATTTCATTTCTCCGCTACTTCCGTACTCCAACGGTTGTGGTTCTGTTGGGAACACCTTCCTTCTTCCGGGAGCCCGCTGTTTAATGATTGTTTTTGGTGTAGATCCAGGAACGGCTATTACCGGATATGGGGTCATTACGGTTACCAATAATACGATAGCCTGGAAAGATTCCGGAGTGATTCGCACCAAGGCCCGTGCAGAGCTTTCGGAAAAACTGGTGGATATTTATGACAAAATATTCGAAAAACTTATCGAGCATTCACCCGACTGTGTCTGTGTGGAGCAGGCTTTTTACGGAAAAAATGTTCATACCACTCTTCTTTTGGGGCACGCCCGGGGGGTGGTGCTTTTAGCGGCGAAAAAAGCGAAGGTGACCATTGTTGAATATTCTCCCCGGGAAATCAAGAAAGCGGTGGTGGGGAAAGGAAACGCGCAGAAAGAGCAGGTAGCCTATATGGTAAAATTTCTGGTATCACCGCCCATCGAGCATACTGCAACCGATGCCTATGATGCCTTGGCGGCAGCCCTGTGCGGGTATTATAATTATAATTCAATACTAAGGTGACGAAATAAAAATTGGCAATAAACGATTATGATTAATTACATAAAAGGGATACTGGCCGACAAATCACCGGCCGACATAACGGTTGAAGCGCAAGGCGTAGGCTATGGGATTTCGATTCCCCTGTCGACCTACGAAAAACTGCCGTCGGTAGACAATGAGGTCAAAATACTGACCCATCATTATGTTCGTGAAGATTCCCAGAAGCTGTTCGGGTTTTCTACGGCAAGTGAGCGCGATGTATTCCGGTGTCTGATCGGGATCAGCAGTATCGGCCCCAAGGTAGCATTGGCAATACTCTCGGGGGTTTCCGTTGAAGATCTGGCCTATTCGGTCAATCTTTCAGATTCCTCACGGCTCAAATCGATCAGCGGCGTGGGACCGAAAACCGCCCAGCGGATTGTAATGGAACTGAAGGGAAAACTCGGGCCGGTTATCGGTGATGCACTTCCTCAGGGAAAGGCCGACACGAAAAAGCCGCAGAATTCCGATTTAAAGATCCGCAATGAAGCCTATGAAGCGATGATTTCCCTTGGGTATGCCGAAAAACAGGTACAGAATGCCATAACCCGGGTGGAGAAAGTTATCGATCCGGTCTCGCCTGTCGAAGAGTGGATTAAAAAAGCACTGCAGGTAATATGAGAGAATGAAAAGAAAATGGAGTGATGGAATCCAGGGCGGCAAAAATACAGAACACAATTCCACTCCTCAAGTACTCCGCCACGCCAATTTTTCTAATGGATATGTATGAATAATAAAGACGACGATAGAATTATTACCGGCCAAAACCGGAATGGGGACGAGGAATTCGAAGCCACCCTTCGGCCGCAGTCCTTCGATGAATTTGTTGGACAGGAGAAGCTGAAGGATAATTTGCGCATTTTTGTTGCTGCGGCAAGAAAGAGGGGGGAGGCATTGGATCATATTCTTCTGTGCGGACCACCTGGTCTGGGGAAAACAACCCTTGCCCGGATTCTTGCCAACGAGCTTGGTGTTTCGATTGTTGCGACATCGGGACCGGTGCTTGAGAAAAAAGGCGATCTTGCCGGCAATCTGACCAATCTTCAGGAACGGGAGTTACTTTTTGTCGACGAAATCCACCGGCTCAATCGGGTTGTTGAAGAAGCTCTCTATCCTGCAATGGAAGATTTCATTTTCGATATTACTATTGGTGAAGGTCCTGCTGCGCGGTCGGTCCAGTTGCCCCTTAAGAAGTTTACTCTGGCGGGTGCTACAACCCGGGCGGGAATGCTTACTGCTCCCATGCGGGGGCGGTTCGGGTATGTAGGGCGGCTGGAGTATTATACTGCCCGCGATCTTGAGGTGATCGCACTTCGGTCGGCAAAAATTCTTGGAGTCGAATGTGATGAAAAGGCTGCCCTGGAACTTGGGAAACGGGCCCGGGGGACCCCGCGGATTGTGAACAGACTCCTCAGGCGGTGCCGTGATGTCGCCGATATCAAGGGGCAGGGCAACGTTACGCATGATATCGTTTGTCAGACCCTTGCCATGCTTGGAGTTGATGATGACGGTCTCGATGATATGGACCGGAGAATCCTCAAGTCGATGATAGATAATTACCGGGGTGGTCCGGTGGGGCTGACTACTATTGCCGTTGTTGTCGGTGAAGAACCCGATACGATTGAAGAGGTCTATGAGCCCTTTTTAATCCAATCCGGATTTCTCAAGCGAACGCCCCGAGGAAGGGTTGTCACCGATAAGGCATATAAATATTTTAATATTATGCCCAATAAAGGAAACCGCTCCCAGCAGGAGCTGTTTTAATAAATGGGGTATTAGCAAGATTGAGTGACGGGCAACGATCGTGATTTTTTCCCAACACTCACTACTCAAGTAATCCACCACCTCAACTCTTCTCAAGGATTTTTTTATGAACTGGATGGAAACAGGACGATTCTTAATAATTGCCGGTGCGGTAATTATCGTTATCGGATTGTTGTTTTTGGCAGCCGATAAGATACCCCTGGGAAGACTTCCGGGCGATTTCAAATTTGGCAATGAACGGGTGAAAATTTATATTCCTTTAGCAACCTGTTTGTTGCTCAGTGTGATTATTACGCTGGTGGTCAATTTCTTTTCCCGTAAATAAAGAGAAGATGCGGAGTACTCCAGTACTCCATCACTCCAATCTTCCGGAGTTCTTATGCCAGATAAACGTATATCAATCGTCGTTTCCGGCCGAGTACAGGGTGTGGGGTTTCGCTTTTTTACCCAGAATCTTGCCGAGCAGTACCGTCTGAGCGGCTGGGTGCGAAATCGGAGCGATGGCAAGGTTGAAATGGAAGCTCAGGGGAATGAAAACTCCCTCAACAGTTTCACGGAGGAACTTCAAATGGGGCCCTCCGCCGGAAATGTCACCGACATGCAGGTGAATGAAATGCCTCATAGAGAGTCCGAAGATGGTTTTTCTATCAGATATTAGCGGAAAAAAGTATATTAAAAAATGAAATATGAGTAGTGGAGTGGTGGAGTAATGGGCAAGATTCCTGGATATTCAGCCAGTACTCCAGTTCTCAACCATTTCATCCCCTCATCCTTCTTTGCCCCCATAGCTCAGGTGGATAGAGCACAGGTTTCCTAAACCTGGTGCCGCAGGTTCGAATCCTGCTGGGGGTATTTTTTTATCAAAGAATGGGGTTTCGGCGGGGGTGGAGCGATGAGGGAAAGGGATGTCTTGATACCCATCAGTTCAGCACTTCGTCGGTCCCGAGCCTATCGGGATTATTTTACTCCTCCTCTGAAATTTATTTAGTCGGGATTATACTTGTTTGCAGTATTCCCGGTTTCTCTCAGAACCGCCCTCAACTTCTCACATCCTTGCCGCATATTTTCTTTGATCTTTCCCCTAATCTTTCACCCATTATATATTTCTTTATCATCATGAGCACATCCAATCAATCAAAGCGTCTCTATTTCCGTTCAATCGATGGTCTTCGTTTGTTCGCCGCGGCGAATATTGTGATGTTTCATCTCGAGCAGATCGGTGGTTTTTACGATCTCAAGGGGTTTCCCTGGTTTTTCCGCATTGTTAAGGGGCCGGCCTTTCATGCCACCATGTTTTTCATTCTGGCGGGTTTCATTTTCTATTTCCTTTACGAAAACAAAATGGAAGCATTTTCTTTTAAAAGGTTTATGATGGCCCGTCTGCGGTTGCTCTATCCTTTGCATGCGGTAACATCGATGGCCATGATTCCCTTTGTGATAATGGGTCTTGACGGAGGCGATGTTTCACAGGCGGGAAAACTTGCCTGCTCGTGTTGTGTCCATTTTGGATTATTGTTTTCCCTTGTTCCGTTGGGGGTTTATTCGCTCAACACCCCGAGCTGGGCGCTCTCGGCATTCTTTTTCTGTTATCTTTTTTTTGCCCCCCTTATGCGACTGATGGGAAGCATAGATAAGCGACGCTATGCCGCAGGGTTTCTTGTCGCCTGCATGATCCCTCTTATTGTGTGGTCTTTTGTTTATGCGGCGATAGATTTTGACAAAGAGTTATATCTCTTTTTTCATGTTTTTGCCCCGGTGCGGTTTTTTGAATTTGTTGCGGGTATGGCACTTGCACGTGTCTACCGTCTCAATCGGGATCGCCGGTCTATGGTCTATTCTTTTGTAAACAACCCCTGGGTAAATAATTGCATGATTGTCGGTCTGTTGCCGCTTCTGTTTTGGTCGCTGGGGTTACGGGGGCGGGAGCGGCCCCTTTTATCATGGATGTCCTATCATGTGTTTGTTGTGCCGATATATGCAGCACTCATCTATCTGTTTGCCTGTGGACGGGGGTTTTTAGCCTGGATAATGCGGCTCAGGTTGGTGCGTATGCTGGGGAAGTGTTCATTTTATCCCTATTTACTTCATATACCACTGATATCATGGCTGTGCTGGGGCTTGGATCGCTGGTTTGGATATACGAGCTTCCTTCATTCACCGCTTAACTGTTTTTTGTTTGTACTTTTCCTTTATGGTGGGAGCGCATTGTATGCCGAACGGTTTTCGAAAAGCCGGGGGTTACGCAATATCGGGAGGACCACGCCCCTTTCATTAGAGCAAAGGGCGTAGGAGGAGTAACTATTCTCCCTTGCAGGACACACTCTGGATACGCTCAACAAGATCTTTGATCGGGGAGATTGGGGAGTGGTTAAATATTTGGCAGGTTTGACCGACATCTTGGTTGTCTGTGAAAAGAAATGTTTAAATTTGGTGTAAATTAGGTTAAATATTTGTTATGAGCAGGCGTAATAAGGTAATTGAAGAAAGTTGTTGACTTTTTCTGTGAAATATGCTAATTTAAATGGCATCTCAATCGCACAATGAACAAAAGATTCCTAAAGCGAAGAGATTATTAAGCTTAGCTTAAAAAAAAGTTTGACATCGATTGTAAGATTAAGTATTTTAAAAGCCTGTCAAAATGAAGCGGAGTTAAAAGCTCGGCAAAAAACAAAAAAATTTGACATTGGTTTTAAAATTTAGTATATTGAAAGATTGCCAGAAATGGTGATTTGCTCTTTGAAAGCTTCGATGCGTGTGAACATATTACGACCTCTGAACTTTGATTTCGAATATGAAAGAAATGCTACGGAGAGTTTGATCCTGGCTCAGAACGAACGCTGGCGGCGTGCTTAATACATGCAAGTCGTGCGAGAAAGTACCCTTCGGGGTGCGAGTAGAGCGGCGAACGGGTGAGTAACACGTAAGTAACCTTCCTCTAAATCTGGAATAACATTGCTAAAGCGGTGCTAATACCGGATGTGGTCCAAGCGTCACATGTCGTTTGGATTAAAGGTGACCTCTTCTTGAAAGTTACTGTTTAGAGATGGACTTGCGTCCCATTAGCTTGTTGGCGGGGTAACGGCCCACCAAGGCAATGATGGGTAGCCGGCCTGAGAGGGTGATCGGCCACATTGGGACTGAGATACGGCCCAGACTCCTACGGGAGGCAGCAGTAGGGAATTTTGCGCAATGGACGAAAGTCTGACGCAGCAACGCCGCGTGAGGGATGAAGG
>WJLZ01000167.1 GCA_014728215.1 Chitinivibrionales bacterium | reverse complement strand
TCATCATTGAGCCCTTCAAAGCGATACCGGATTTCTGCTCCGAGCGGCAAGCTGAAAACAAGCCATAAGCGGAATAGAATCGCCGCGGAAAGTATGGAATAGAAGAGATATTTCTGTCTTTTGAATGGAAATGCCGGCATGCAATTAAATTAATTAATTCACCTGTCCGAAAGGAAGCGTTGCCCGCGGAAGGGTCTCACGGTTTTTGGATGTCTAAAAATACTATTTTTCCTGATAATGATAACCAATGACCGTCAGTTTGAGAAACCGCCCTTTCTGCTGGAAACGCCGATACGGAATTTCAGTACACAACAATGGTGTTATCCGGCATTACGACAGGGCATCTATGAGTACTTCAGGCAGAAGCCTTTCAGACGGGTACTTTTGCCGGAGTACGTGCCTCAGGGTATTCATGATCCCTTTAAAAAACTCAATTTTGAAATCGGCTATTATCCTGTCGAGCTCTCCTTGAAATTGAAAAAAGATCAGCTACAGCGCTGTATCTCAGACTTTAACCCCGAAGTATTTGTCTATATCCACTATTTCGGGACATATGTCAAAGAGAATATCAATCTTCTGAAAGAAATCCTTCCCGCTCAAACAATCTTTTTTGAAGATTTCGCTCACACGGTTCCCTGTGATACGCTTGTATACAGCGGTGACATCTGTGGATTTTCCTTTTCTAAGATAGCAGGGGTTGCTGAAGGTTCCCTGATGATATTCCCACGGTCGGAACCAGATAATGATTGTACCTATGTATCGGAAAGCCGTGCAAGCAAAGAGCTGCACACCCGTTTTCGCATGAAACTAATCACCGAACACCTCTGCTCGACTGTTACAACGGTTCCATACCTGCAGCGTCTTGTTTCGTTCTTTGCTGGCAAAAGCCGTCATTACTACCCCTTTCTCATGGATCACTATACCGAAACCATGACCCATGTTTCTCCTTCAACAGCAAAAATAATCAACCGGCTGGATTTCAACAAAATTTACGAGCGAAGAAAAGCGATAGCGCAGCACTATCTGGAACGGCTCGATTCGCGGTATCTGTTTGATTTACCCCGGGAGTGCTTTTTAGCACAAGCCTTATACGGATTTCCGGTTGTCGTCGATAGTCAAGAGAAATTCCAACGTTTCTTACAACAGCATGGAGTACGGGGGTTTATGTTAAAAGATCGGTGGTGGTTTAAAGACTCCCGGCAGAATAGTGAGCTTTTGCATTGTCATTACCTCCTGCCGATTAATCATACCTTATCCGACACCCAGGTCGACAGAATAATCAAGGCGGTCAACAGCAGCGTTATCGCTGAATAATAAGGGTTGAGGTTTTAGAAAATTTCTTTCCATTCCCAACGGCGTTCACTGAAAAAATATAGAGTCCGTTGGCAACCGGATTGCCCCGGGTATCGGTTCCGTTCCATTGAAGCGTATGGTACCCTGCAAGCCTGCGTCTGAAAACAAACTGTTTTACCAGTTCTCCGGCCGAGGTGTAAATGGCGAACCGGACAGCGCTGTGGACCGGAAGTTCGTAACGGAACATGGTGCTCTTTTTGAAGGGGTTAGGGAAATTGCCGGTACAGCGAAATTTCTGCGGTAACAGTGATTTGAGATCGAATTGTCCGCCGGTATTATACGTGGTGCCGTCAGCAGTAATCGCATGGCAGTTTACATCAAAGGAGACCGGCCTGGATGGATCTTCAACATTCAGATAAAAAACGGTATTGTTCGATGCATGGCCGTCTCCGAGCCGCGCGCGGTAGACCACATGGCCAGGCCCGGTATCGAGCCTGCGATTAAAACAGAAACCGCCGCTCATCCCTGCAGCCGAGTCGATACGAATACCATCCGATGCATCGACCCTGAAGCCTCCGGAAATGACATCCGATACCGGAAAGCGAACCAGCATCCGGATAGTTGTTTCATCGGTATATTGTAACGATACATGTGATCCGGGAAAGCTGTCGGCTGGAGATATCATAAAACATTCTTGTACGACATCGGCAGTTGTCACAACCGGTTGTTCTCTGTTGTCATCGCTTTTCCTCTTTGCAAGAGGAACAAGCGTTCCTTCACGTTTCCTGCACCAGTTCCAGGAAGTAATAAATGAGGAAAGGTCATGAAGATCGAATGTGCTGTCCTGAATGATAGCAACAGAAGGAAATGATCCTTCAACAGGCCCGAGGTTTTTGGCATAGTCTTTCCGGTTCCAGGCCAGGGCAAGGGTGTCGAGGTCCTGAAGATCAATCGTTCCATTGGCATTAAAATCACCTACGAGACGTCTGTAGGTAAGGCTGAGGGTGTCTGAAGTCCCGGTGTCATTGTCGGCCGCGGCCAGGGCAATGCTCATGGTAATGGAATCTCCAAAAGATGATGGAAAATATGAGATGTACAAAAGGCTGTCATATTCCGTCGAATCGAGGATCGAGAGCGATTCGGGGAGGGAAAAAGACGAGTACGCTATTTCTGTTCCGATTCTGATCCGAGCGGAAAGGATGACTGAATCCTGTTCCGGATCGTTTACGGTAAATCCAAGCGGCATGGCATTGTAGAGAATTTGACCGCACAGGGAATCGGCTGAGGCGGTGAACGTAAGTGTGGGAGGATGGTTATTGTCGACTGCAAACCATGTGGAACTCCTCCACATGCCGGATTTCGGTGAAATCGCCCGCACGCGCAACCGTACCCGGGATTCGTCGCTTGATGGAATATCAAAGAATGACATCCAGTTTACGGTTACCGAATCGCTTCCCGCGGGAATAACAAGGGTATCACACGTTGCCGGATTCCAGATTGAATCATCGATAGAATATTCAATTGCGCCGGAGACATCAAAATCGTAGATATCCGTTACATTGATTGTGAGTGGTATTGTGTCGCTCTTTTCACCGATAAGCGGTGAAATGCTTAACACAGGGGCATCCTGGACAAGGTAAAAAGTCAAGGTGTCCCAGTCACCGGTATCGGCGTCAACAGCGGCGGCGCGGATATGAATACTGTCGACATAGTTGGTGAGATCGGATTGCACCCACCAGTTAAATTCAACTTTTCGCGGGAGATAATGGGAAGGATTTAGTCGGGAGATCATCCCGTTGATTGTCGCATCATGCCACAGAATGGAATCTTCCATCCGATACTGCATGATAATGGACAGTGTATCTGATTCCATATCACCGACAGATGAATGGAGTGAAATATATTTGTCATCGGTCAGGTCAAAGGACATTAATGAGATGCTTGGAGGTTCATTGTTGTCTAAGGTAAATAGATTACTGATACTGTAGCTTTCGACTTCCGGGGCGGTAACGCGGAACCGGATCCGGGTATTTTTAGCATGAATTCCGGTTGTGTCCTCCTGTGAATGCCAGACAAGAGTGTCAACTGCATCGTTGGCTCCATAAGAGTGGGTGCCTCCAATCCGGGCTTCTGTCCAGCTTAAGCCATCATTGAGTGAATAGTAACCGTCGAGGGTAAGTGAATCACCACCGAAATTGTGAATAGATATGGGGATAGAGACATCACCGCTCTGCTCGCCGGTTATGTTGCCGATTGAAACTGAAGGCCCATTCTGATCGAGTACAAAGCTGATGGTATCCCATACGCCGATATCTCCATCCGATGCCGACATTCGGATTTTCACTGTATCGGAATAATCCTGAATGTTCTTCCGGGTTTGCCAGACAAAGGAGACCGGATTACCTTCGGGGCTTCCCTTGATAAATCCCGGTGATGTGGTTGTATAAATCGTATCTATTTCAAGATGGCGATATAGGGAACTGGAATAGGAACTCGTATTAAGACGCATCCGGATTGAATCCTGGCCTGTTGAGAATTGCACTTTCCCATCATAACTGCTTCCGTACCGATACCATAATTGTGAATTACTCTCACCGTAAATATAGGCGGCGTCACTTGTTCGATTATTAAATGTCACATAACACCCGGTAATCTCGGTGCCGTCGGGTGCCTTGAACCATAGTGAATAGTTTGAATAGGAGCTTGTACCGCTGTCTCTGAGGATACCGTAGGTATAGAGTGCCGAGGTGTCTCTCAGAGAAGCATCAAACCAGATTGGAACATCTCGAAGCATATATTTACACTGGACAGTTACGGTATCACTTTCAGAATCGGTGATCGTTGCCTTAAGTTGGACATCATTGCGGATAACCCCGGCAACAGGAGCAAGTTCGAGAGTGGGTGGATTGTTATTATCGAGCATGAAATAATTCCCGGTGTTGTAGCTTCCCACTGTATGGTTTATCGCTCTGATTCGTAATCTTACCTGACCTTCATAGGCTGAAAGGTCGGTGGAGGTCTTCCAGACCAGGGAACCGGAATCGGCGCGGGGCGGGAAAGTCGTGTCGGATACCAGTGATGCAGTATCCCAGGAATACCCATCGGTGGAAAACTGGAGCAAAACCGTGATCGAATCGAAACTGGTGCTCGAGAGAGAAAACGTGACCGGTACGTTGTTATGCTGCGTTTCGGTAATGGGAACGAGCCTGGCGGAAGGGCTGGATTGATCAAGATAAAAGGTGAGCGTGTCCCAGGTGCCGGTGTCCTGATCGATTGCTGCAACGCGAACCGAAACGGAATCGGAATAAGTATTCAAATTGGAAGAACTACGCCATGTAAAGGCGATTGTATCGTTTGAATATGCTGCGCTGTCGATCGTAGATGGTTGTGTCAGCGATCCCCGGCGCCAGATGGATGATCCGTTGCCGCGATAGTAAAGGTCGAGGTTAATCCTGTCATATTCCGGATCGGTGATAAGCGCCTTAAGAGAGACATACCCGTTCTGGGTACCGGACACCGGAACGAGGGTGCAGGTCGGTAGATCATTATTGTCCAGAGAAAAGCTGTTGGTTACATTTTCTATACCGACCGAGGAATCGCAGGGGATAATTTTAAAATAGACGCCAGCATCGAAGGTTGCGGGAAGGTCGGTGGAAGACTCCCATATAACCGAACCGCTATAGGCGGCGGGAAGAATTCCGCTGGTTGCTCCCCCGACCGTGGCGGAATGCCAGGTTGTGCCATTTGTTGAATAATAGCAAAGCAGCGTGATTGTACTGTTGTCGGTATCGGTGATGGCATAGGATATGGTGATATCGCCGCTCTGTTCACCTGAAAGATCGGAAAGAGAGATGCTTGGTACCTGAAGGCTGTTAATAAATACCTCTGTTGTAGCTGCACTGCCGTAGTCTTCATCGTGGGGGATTACCCTGACATACAGGGATCCGGTGATTTTATTCGTTCCCAAATCCCGGGCCCAGAGCCATTTAAATGTTCCTGCATTGCCGCCTGAGGGCAATTCGGTGGTCAATCCTGATGTTGTCGCGGGGTAGTAGGTGGAGCCGTCGCCGGAAAAGTAGATGTTAAAGGAAACGCTGTCGTTATCAGGATCGGTAATTTTGTAGCTGATTGTAACCGAATCGGCTGAAGTTGACTGGGGGGATGAAATGATGACCGATGGCGCACTGTTGTTGCTGATCCGGAGGTTTTTTAGAAGCGCAAAAGGACCCGAAACAGTCGTGTCGGTAACATTTGCTCTCAGCATTACTCCGTTGAGCCGTCGTCCGGGAAGGTCGGCTTCGGTATCCCAGATAAAAGTGCCCGCATAACCGGAAGAAGTCAAATTAGTCACATTGCCGATTGTTGACGCCGCAGCCCAGCCTTCACCGGGAACAAAAAACTCAATCGAATCGATTGATACCACACCGCTGTCGCTGTTTCGAATGCTATATGAAATGGTTTCCTGAGAAGAAAGATACCGGTCACTACTCAGGATAAGGGACGGCCATGAACTGTCGACTTTGCAAACAAAAGTGTCGGAAACAGGAGAGAGACTGTAATTGTGGAGAGTATCGAAAAGTGTATCGATTGTCAGTGTATAGTTCAGGTCCTGAAGAAGATTGGCATCGGTCTCGGCGATATAGCTGTAGGCATAACCTTTCGACCCGATTGAAATGGGCATGGTAACCGCTTTTCTCGGTCTGTTACTTCCGTAAAAGTTCATGGAATAACTGTAGGAGTGGCGGTAACTTGAACTTGCGGAAATTCCGGAAAGGGTGTCCCATTTGCTTGGTGAAATCGACGATGTAGGAAAGCTGTCGGTAAATACCTGTGTGTTGTTACTGATTACAATATCATCGATATAATAATTGTCTGCGGCAGTGCCGCTGTGGAGCGGCTCTTCAAATTTAAGCCTGAAATTATTATGATAGGCATCGGTATCGGTAATTACATCGGTAAACTGTGTAAAGCCTGAAGCCTGAGCCGGCTTGATTGTTCTGATCAGAGTCCAGGTATTAACATTGTTAAGATAATAAACATATAAGTATTCATTTGAAATGCTGTCGGGCAGTTCGGGACCGGCGCGTACCCAATAGCTGATGGTAATCGGGGCGGAGGTTGAAAAATCAACTGTATCATAGACCAGATCAACAATGCTTCGCCCGAAATTCATGGTGTACCGTGATGCCTCGACAATTTCGTTTGAATCGGCATCATCGGAAAATTGCAGATATATTTTGTTTGACCCTGCTTTTGCTCCCGCCCAGAAAAAATCGGGGGCTTTATTATCAAGCAGGAATTTGCCCGATGCCGTACCCGTCCCGGTATTGCCGTCGGCCCTTACAACCGGTACTACTTTGAGTTGAACCCCGTCGGCTTCATAATCGGGAAGATCTTCTCTGGAATACCATTTGAACGATTTGGCCCCGGAATTCTCGGTTGCCACAGTGAGATCGCTTTGACCACGGGTCCAGTTTGTGCCATTATCGGTCGAATAATAGACATGCACCGAGCAGCTTCGGCCATAAGCAGTTGTAAATTGATAGGATCCGGTTACCGTGTCGGTGGTGATTGAATCGGAATTGAGCGTGACATTGGTCACCGATGTTTGGGGAACATGAGGATCGTAGTCGTGCATTGAAAAATTTCTGATGACAAAGGAATTGCTTGTTCGGGGAGTGCCAATATCGCTGTCGTAGGGAGTTACTCGTATTTTTACGCTGTCGACATCAATCAGGCCGATATCGGTAAAGCTGATCCACTGAAGTGTTTCTGAAGGGAGATTGGGGATAAAGACCGAATCCTTTACGGTTGCATGATACCATACGGAACCGTTGTCGGGAGAGTACTCAACAGAGAGGGTGCAGACATCGCCTTCCCAGTCGGCCAGTATAAATGACGCAGCAACCGTATCGGCATGGTATCCTCCTGTCACATTCACCGATGAAATTGACGGTGCGTGGTTCTGCGCAAAAAGATTTCCGGCAGTTAATAATACCAGCAGATATTTCATTCTGTACATTGTAGTGCTCCTTATGGGAGAATTTCGATATAAGCGTTATTTCCGGCACATGCCGTGATCTGGTTGTGAATATCGGCAAGCCTTACCGAAGAAACGATAATGCTTGTGGTTCCCGTTGTGCGGGCCGTAAAGTAAGCCCTGGCAATTTTGCCGGAACCGGCAATGCCTTCGGTATTACCACTGTGCATGCCGCAGGTAAGTGTGCAGATTCCCATTTTGCTGTTATGAGATTCCACCTTGGCAGCCATACCCTCTGCTGCCTTGAAATAATACAGTGAATCGCTTTGAAGTATGGATATACTATCCAGATTCAGTGAGTCGACTTTATAGTTGAAAGTTATTTCCATACTCATAATTGTGTCGGGGGTCTGGTCGAGTATCAAATCCAGATAGAACTGAGATCCCGTAACCCGGGAAAGCGTTACGATCGAGGGTGAAAATTGAAACACCCGCCGGGTTTCATCAACCCGAAATGTTTTTATTATTGTATCGGAAGCAAGGGTGTTTTGGCGGTAATTGCCGTAGATTTTCAGGATCCAATATTGCCCCGGCAGTGTCTCGCTGAGAGCTCCGACCATGAAATGCGATGGATTGGCAATTAAGCTGTACACTTCAGGACCACTATGGTCGGAAAGGGAAATACTGTAATGATATTCCATAAAATCTTCATTATGGGGTGCCGTCAGGGTGAGTTGAAGAGTATTTGTTGTCATTACCGAATCGATTTCATCCGGCGAAACAGCATCAATGACAATCCGGGGGTTGGAATCGAAAGGCGAGACCGGAAGCGTGTCGGGCAACTTGTTTTCCAGAAGACATCGTACGAAAAACAGCATTGCAACCGGAAACAGGACAAAAAGCTTTTGTTTCATTGTATCTACTCCAACGGTTAAAAATCGAGTACCAGGGCAAAAGAACGGGGGCCGGGCTGCAGAGCGACTTTTGTATCGGGGCCGATAGAAAAAAACGCGGCATCGGCAATATTGATCCCATAGACTGCACCAACCGCAATCAGTGAGACCATCGTTGCCGGGCGGGCAAACCGGTAGACCCCTGCAGCCCTTTCTCTTTTGTCGAAATATTCATTCCGTTTTTTCTGATCCAGTTCACTCAGATATTTCGAATTGTATTCTTTATAGTTATCATATGAGGCATGGGTAATAAGCGCAAAAATACCGGTGACAGCCACTGCCGCACCTTGGGCGGCCGGCCAGATATACCATCTGATATTGCGCTGCGAATAGCGTTGCCCCCATCCCGGAAGCGCCATGCTGCGGAGAACGATCTTCTGCTGTTCGAGTGGCGACCAGGCAATCGTGATCGTCGTATCTTCATAATGAGTTTCGATTGCAGTCCGGTAGGGTGGAAAACCGCGTTTGGTTAGCCGGGCATCAAAAAGACGGTCGGTCTTGAGCATGACCGTATCGACACCGGTAGTAGTAATGCCTACGGTAATCCGGTTGGTCGTATTGTCGGTAATGGTAAGCTGACCGTATTTGACACCGGTAACAATAACCGCTTTGATCCTGCTTTTACGGGGAGTAACATCAAGATAGGCAATTTTCCGTTTTTCATCGAGAACGATTTTCCCTCTGCCGCCTTCTATGGAGGTTATTTCCGGCGGCCCAAGAGGATCGGGGCACGACAAGGTAATATCGGTCTGCTGCAGATCCACTGTTGCCCCAATGGTAAGTTTGTTGGGCGATTTCCTATTTATATTTAAATTCATATCTTTGGTGGATAAACGGGAGGGCATTTTTTCTCCGTTAAATTTAACTACCGGCACTTCGGATTTAAATAACTCTTTTCCCTTAAGTACACAGTCCCAGCCTATATCCGGCAGTTTGAGCAACAGGCGTATTTCACCGCCCACAGGATCGAAACTCCACTTTGAAAGCACAATTTTGTCGAATTCGGCCGTGTCGAGAACAAGTGAATCTCCGAGAAAATTGATTTTAATACGCTGAATCGATTTAATTGCAGAATATTTGAATTCTGCACGGACGGAAGAGGCAATGAGGGTAAAATAAGCGGTGTGATTTTCGGAAATATTATCGCCTACCTTCATTTTAAACTTTTCTTCAGGATCGATATTGTTTACCTTTACCGAAATTGATAGCATCCGGGGGACCGTATCGAATTCAGGGATTTCCGTTTTTATCTCATCGGTGGTACTGAGAGTCGAATCCGCGAGGCTGTCGGATTGCACAGTTTCGGGTTCTTTGAGGCTGTCCGACTGAGTGGGTGGCGGTTTTTCGAGGGTTTCTTTTCGAACCACCCCACCGTCGAGCGTCACCGAATCGGCTGCATGAAATGAATCATCGTCGCTTTCGGACATTTGTGCCGGTCGCTTTTTTGCAGTGGTGTCTTTCACTGAAACTGAATCGGAAATTTCCGTTTTTTCTTTTTCTTCTCCCAAAACCGGTGTAAAGAAGAGTACCAGCGGTGCAAAAAGAATAATGACGGACAATAAACGTTTCACAGGTTACTCCTTGAATTTATTCTGAAATATTCTGTTGTAAAAGCCGAGAAAATTATACGGCAATTATGAGCCTTGAACAAAACGGAATGCCTGCTACCGCAAGGCGGCAGATCACTTTTACCTGATAATATAAGGGGAATGAAAGATGAATAGTAGACAGGCGATAAGCATGTTTTGTAAATTTCCACTGAACACTCCTGTAAATAATTTCGTAAATACACCACCAGTCAAAATCAAAGCCTCCGGCAATAAATTAAGTTAATATTAACTTTATATACAAGAAAAAAATTAGAAAAGTGTTTACTGCTGATAAGAATCAGAGTAAAGAAATGGAGTGAAGTTCGGTGATGAGATGGTGTAACACGATGGAAACAGGCAGCATGTGCAGGCTAATTATATGCAACTACTGTACGATGGAGAACCTGGAACAGGATACTAACCGCTCAATCTGTTTTCTGCTTTTCCAGCTTTTGATTTGCCTTTCCCGCTTAATAGCTTCCGACCGGGTATTGAATGAATCTTCTTTGTAGACGAGTTCCCAGGGGCCGTTTTTGCGAGTGTACTTTCCAAGTGATATATCGGAATCGTTGTGGCTTTGAATTCTTGCTTCGAGATTTTGGGTGTGTCCGATATAGTATTTATCGGTGCTGCAGCTGTAGAGGATATAGACGGTGAATTTGCTCATAATAGGGGCTTTTAGATAAAGGCAGATCATAACAAAAAAAAGGCCCTTGTACTTGGAACAAGGGCCTTTTTGGCTGCTCAGGAGGGACTCGAACCCCCGACCCGGTGGTTAACAGCCACCTGCTCTGCCAACTGAGCTACTGAGCAGTACATTATTTCAAATTTTGCTCGACCCGGTGGTTAATCCCGATGCGATCGGGACTCAGCCAACTGAGCTACTGAGCAGTGATTAGCGAAAATATCAATTTCAAGACATTGTAAAATACGTTGATAGAAAAAAATTGTCAACGCTTTGGGGATAAAAATGCTAAATGCATTTAACAGGGTACCGGTTCAGGGTCGGCAATATTCAGTACCTGGTCCAGCGAATAGTCGTTGAATATTTTCCGGACATAGTGCTGAGGCGATACCAGGACGAGCTCTTTGCCGGCCATGCTGAGAATTTTATTGGAATAAATCAGTCCCCCAAGCCCTTGGCTGTCGATATAATGAAGACGGCTCAGGTCGACAATACATTTTGGATAGGCGGATTCGCGCATCTTTTCCAGAAGGTCTACAAAATCCCTTCCTCTCATGTCGCCTGCAAGTTCGAATGTTATATGCTTACCATTGGGTTTTGTGTAGATCTCCATGACTCATTCGCCTTTGAAAATATGTGCAGTAAATATGAAGTATATCATGTGAGGTGGGGCTCAGTCAAGAAAAAAATAAAAATCAAAGTCAACAGTAGTTTTATATGGTATAGAAAGGGCCATTTATGTCCTGGTATTTTATTTGCCGGCGTTGCTTTGTTCAGATGGGGAGGACATCTGTGATTTGAGCTTTTTAAGTTGATTTACAAATACTTCACGGTTACCGTATACAACAAGATGTTCGAGTTTGCCGATATTACTCGATTCGATAACCCCCTTTATTTTCGGACTCGGGATCAGGCGAAGATACCTTCCAGTCCCTTTCAAATCGGCCGCAAGCCGTACGATGGCTCCCATCTCGGGAGAGCTGATAGTATTCAGGTGGCTGAGGTCCAGCACAATATCCTTGGGCACCGATAATTTGCTGGAAAAACAGCTTAACTCCTTTTTCATTTTTTCGAAATCATGATGACCTTCTCTGCGGTACAAAAGATAGATGAATTGAGGTGTTTCAGTTCGTTCTATAGCCATGCATCAAACCTTCCATGAACTTCTTTTCTAACACATATACCTATCAATATGCTTAATGTATCTTATTTATCTACAAGGAGATATATAAAAATGGCCATGAGAATTTTTACTCACGGCCCAGCCTCGGGTGGAGACTGAAATTTTTGTTAAAATACCAGCATTTTTATGTATTAATTATACCCGAAAAAGAAAAAAATGTCAACATGTCATGGAAAAAACACTTTTGTAATTCGTCGGAGCCTGTAAGCGTTTGATATATAATGAATTACCGATTGTTCGGCCAGTCCGGCCTCCTTTGTTGCAAATAAAATATCACTACAGATTAGCGGTGAATCGTAATTATATTGGAGTCAAAAGAACAGCCCTGCCGAATCAGGTTTAATTCGGTTACACTGAAAACAGATAAATATTTTGCCCAGGCAAAGGCGTAAAATCATTTTAATAACGGTGAGATTGATATATCAATCGAAAATTCTTGATATTAGCATGTGCATCATATATTTATCTAAGCAGGGGCAGTTTACAAGAGAAAGGTGTGGCGCACATAATCACCTCAACAAAGGAGGACCTGTGAGGCGAATGATATTATTGGTCGTCTTTGCGCTGGCAACAACAGGCATGGCTGGAGATTATCTCGAAGATGTTTCGGTAATTCGGGCAATTCTGGACAGCAATGGCATTACCGGTGTCAGCATTGAAAGCATAACAAAATCCAAAGACGGAAGGATTACGCATCTTGATTTGAGTTCCAAGGATCTCGCTGAATCTTTCGTGGACCGGATACCTCCGGTTATCGGGAAATTATCGGAACTTCAGTCGCTTAATCTTGCTCATAACACGCTTATGTCGATTCCTGCAGAGATCGGTAACCTTACCAAACTGAAAAATCTTGATCTCAGAGGCAACGATCTTTCGAGGCTGCCCGAGTCGTTTGCCAACCTCACCGAGCTGGAAAAGCTCGATCTGGGCAATAATTCGCTGTACGAATTTCCCGGGCAGGTGGTAGGCATGGAAAAGCTCTGGTACCTTCACCTGCAGAATAACAAGATCAAGAGTCTCCCCGAAGATATTTCGTCGATGACCGGGCTCAAGGAGCTGTACCTCAAGGGAAATCGTCTCGAGACCCTGCCATTGTCGATTATGAATATGTCGCTGGCTTATTGTGAATTGATAGAAAATGAACTCTGTGATCTCCCGCCCGATCTTGATGAATGGATGAAGAAAAAGGACAAGCAGTATAAAGACTGGCAGAGGTGCTTCTGATTTCCATAAGATTCTAATTTTTTTTTTCAGGCAGCTTTCTACCGAAAGAGCGGATTGTACACCTGCAGGAGAGGTACATTCCATTCTTTCGGTTTTTTAATGGGGATAATGCAAACGGTTTATTCCCATAATCTACCCCCCTCTCATCGGAATCATACATGGAACAGGTCGATATTACTATCATTGGAGCAGGAGTTGTGGGTCTGGCGATAGCCCGACGACTTGCCCGTTCGGAGCGGGACATTGTCGTCGTGGAGCGTCATGACGGCTTCGGACGGGAAACCTCCTCGCGAAACAGCGAAGTCATTCATGCCGGGCTCTATTATCCCTCAGGTTCTCTGAAAGCACAGATGTGTGTTGCCGGGAACAGATTACTCTATGAGTACTGTGAAAAAAGGAATATCCCTTTTAAAAAGACCGGGAAACTGGTGGTTGCCGGAAGCACGGAGGAAGTCGACAGGGTCGGGGCGGTCTATAATCAGGGGCTTCTCAATGGTGTTGAGGGGTTGTGCATGCTGGAGGGCGCTGAGATATCGCGTCTGGAGCCCCATGTTGCTGCACAGGGGGGGGTTTTAAGCAAAGAGACCGGCATTGTGGATACCCATGCACTCATGAAATCACTGGAGCGGGAGGCCGGCGATAAGGGCGCGGTTGTGGCCTATAACTGTTCTGTAGCGGGGGTTAGCCGGGAGAAAGATGGGTATTCTCTTGATATCAAGGATGTTGACGGGGAACATTTTGCTTTTCGATCACGCATGGTTGTCAATGCCGCCGGAGTGCATGCGGACAGGATTGCATCGATGGCCGGGCTTGATATCGATTCGTGCGGCTACAGAATTCATCCCTGCAAAGGAGAATATTTCAGCGTCTCAAACCGTCATAAAGGCAAACTCACTCATCTTGTCTATCCTGCTCCCACTCAAATCAGTCTGGGCCTCCATGCGGTCCTCACCCTTGACGGCGCCATAAAAATGGGACCCAATGCATTCTATGTTGATTCGCTGGAGTATGATGTCGATCCGGGTCACAAAGAAGATTTTATTCGAAGCGCGGCGCGTTTTCTCCCCTTTATTTCTCCCGATGATCTGTCACCGGACATGGCGGGGATCCGCCCCAAACTTCAGAAACCTCAAGAACCGTCTCGGGATTTTATCATTGCCGAAGAAAGCGCACGCGCCTTGCCGGGATTTGTCAATCTGGCAGGTATCGAATCGCCGGGACTCACCTCGGCGCTTGCAATTGCAGACTATGTTGAAAACCTGCTTACGCCTTATTTCCGGAAGGCGGGGTAGGTCCCTGGTTTCCGGCCGACTTTATGCGATGAAACGTCGTATGGACTTCGATCGGCTTCGTTTCCAGCTCCAGACCTTCCAGTACGTCGTCGATATGGGCCAACTCCTCGGAATCCTCCACCCGCTCCTTCAGCGAATCGGAACTCGTTTTAATTTCAAGAAATTTTTCTCGAAGATTTTCACTAAGCTTGTTGCAGTGGGAGGAGAGTTCTTTAAATTCCTCTTTTTCCCTGAACCGGAGTTTGGCAGTCAGATTACCGTCCTTCAGAAGGTCGGCCCACTGTTCGAGTTTGTAGATCGGCACTGCATACTTTCGTGAGGCCCACAAGCCGATAACGGCTGCGACCAGAATGTTCACCACCGCGCTGATCAGAAGGCTGGGCAAAATGATGAAGATGATATTTTCCCGCGGCGGGATATCCATGTTATGATCGAGAATCACCCGATAAAAGGCGGTACTCTGATATTTCAGCAAGTAGGTGAAAAGCAGGGTTCCGGAGCATACAAGTGTCGAAATGATAACCGCAAGAACAATTTTTGAAATCAGCCGCATTTGAAGAGGCTTTTTAATGAAAAAATTACCGATAGGTTTTCGGTTGGCTGTCTGAGGCATAGGACCCCCTCAAAGAAATAAATCGATCGAGCTATTGTTTTGTTTTTTGATATATAGTAAAATTTTATTTTATAAACTACTTAATGTCTATAAATATATGAATATTTTCCGCCGGGGGGCGGTATCGGATATTTTCTTTTCCCCTCAAGAAGGGCATGCCGTGAAGCCATACTTGCTGTTCCTCATCAGTTTCCTCACTATCAAAGGGGCCCTTTGCTTTTCAGATCATCACGGGGAAGATACGCTTTTATTCACTGTCAGGCTTAACGACAAGCCCGATAATCTGTATTATTGTTCCCGTGATATCGCCTTGGTCGATCTGCTTTCGGGACCGGTGTTAGTCGAAAACAATAACCTTCTTTTTTATTCCCGTTTCGGCTATGCGCTCTACGATCAAAAAGGCACACTGCTGCATTCGCATTCGCTCCATCAACAGAACAGGCGTCTCAAGCCCGGTAATCCCAACCGGCTTTCACTCGCTTATCCCACCGACAGATCTACAATATTGTATTATAAAAATAAAACCCCCAATGAGATATATGGAAATAAAATTACAAAAAAACGAATGAGAAAAATTGGCGGGGATGAAGCAAAGCAGTATGGCGATCCATCCGCAACACAGATACTCAATATAGCTTATAATACACTTACCAGTGAAATGGTGGAGCGAACCTACAGCAAACCGGGGCTTGTCGGATTCGATCTTCAGACAGAAACACGATGGTGGTCGCTGGAAAAACGATACAGTTTTACTTCGCCGACTATCATGGAGCAGAAAGAACGGTTTGGCTCCTTTTTTCCTGGCGTCAAGGTCAGGGAAGGTCTTCGAATAAAAAAATTTCTTATAGAACCGCTGTCGGTGGTGCAGCGGGAAGGAGAGCGGTACTATTACGGCCTCAAGGCATCAACCGGTTCCGAACGTTCGGAATATTATCAGCAGGTGCTTTTGTGTGATGAAGCCGGGAATATTCTCCGGCTGGATACGCTTCTTAAACAAACGATCAGAGAAACCGTGCTGGAAAAGCGGGGAACCCGGGAGTATACCTTTGAACGGACCGCTCAGTGGGGATTTCCTCCCTGGGTCGACAGTCTGGGGACACTTTTTTACGGTATTCTGGATTATCAAAACAGGGAAATCGTGGTGAGGAAGCGGTCTTATTTCTACTATGCTCCGCAACCTTCAGGGCCAATGCTTGAACAGAAGCTCCGGGATGAACAGCGCGTCTCCTATGAAGCGATGATATTAGACCATAATTCGAGTGTTCGAAGCGGCGCCGCGGTTCCTGTGGTATGGATTATGAATGAAGACGGGGAGAAGCAAAAAGCTAAAATCCGGGATCTTACCACGAAAAAACATATAGTCCGGCTGCACCGTCCGGTCTACCGCAATATTACCAAAAAGATTTCTAAATCACGATCTCACCTTCCACCCCCTGTCGCCGCCATGCAGGATTCTCTTTCAGAGGAATCTACCTGCTGGGCCCCCTATAGCATTTCCCTTTCCAACCGGCGTGGCGTGATGTGCTCCTTTGATTACGGCGCCGCCGACCGGCTCCTTTGTGCCCGGGTCCTCAATGTCGTCGATAACCGGCAGGTATTTGTCCGGGTAGACCTGGAAGGTCGGGCAGAGGTTGTTGTTTTCGATGAAAATGGTGGTTTTGTCAACAGGCTTACTTTTAATAAACAACACCATTTGAAAAGAAAAGATGCCGTCGCCGTCTCAGACAAAGGCAAAATTGCCGAAAAAGATTACGAATGCACAGAGGGAGGATACCGGTTTTACCAATGGACACCTACGATTCCGTAAGCAGCCGGAAGTAATACAACGTCGGTTGACGGCAAACTATTTTATTATGAATGAGCCACGATGCCGTAATTCAATCACTTACCCGTCAACTCAATGATGAACAGCTGTCGTCAGTAACCACCAGACATCGGGGACCGGTCCTGGTGCTGGCCGGCGCCGGATGCGGCAAAACCGCGGTGTTGACCCGGCGAATCGCTTTTCTCGCCCATTCCCGCTGCCCGCAACAGGCGATCCTGGCGCTCACATTCACCCGTAAAGCTGCAAAGGAAATGGCCGAGCGGATAGAGATTCTCGACGGTATCGATCCTTCGCAAAATATGCCCCGTATCACCACCTTTCACGGCTTCGGCCTCGGCGTGCTCAAAGATAAAGTGGCCAATCAAAGAAATTTCGAGCGCCTGGGATACAGCAAAGAACCCTCGCTGCTTCCGGAAAAGGAACGACTCGAAATGCTCGCCCGGTGCAGTTCAAAACAGGAACGTCTCGCCCTCGGGCTAGACCTCCTGAAACTGGATTCCCTCCTCTCCACACTCCATGTCTTTGCGGATAAGCTTGCAGGTCTTGCGATTCAGAAAAGAAACCTTCTTACCACAATCGATAACCGGTTGAAGCAGACCAAGTTCCGGGAGAACCGGTGGGAGTTTGCGGACATGATAGGAATGACACTGAAACTCTTCGGGGACCATAAGGATATTGCGCGCCATTATCAGCGAAAATACACCGCCATACTGGTTGATGAATTCCAGGATACCAATCCCCTGCAGATACACCTGCTCAAAAAAATTTGTGCACCGAACAGTTCACTCTTTGCCGTGGGTGATGACGATCAGGCGATTTACGGATTCCGGGGCGCGGATATCGGGCCGATCATGAATTTTACAACCCATTTCCCGGGAGCGAAAATTTACAAGCTCGAGACCAATTACCGGAGCGTGCCCGCCGTGTTGCATACGGCAAACAGAATTTTCCGCTCCAAGCCAAAGGAGCTCCGAAAAGTGCTTCACTCGGGTATGTACTCTTTAGGAGAGGCCAGGCGCTATCCTAAACCGTCAAAAAGCCATTTCAACACCCAGGAAGATATGGTGATCTGGATACAAAGTCAATTGTCGGAGGTCCAGAAACGGCATACTATACCTCCCTGTAAGACGGCCTTGCTTTTCCGGGTCAACCAGACCCTCGAATGGACACGGGAGCAGTTTGAAACTTCGGGCATTGAAGAAGAAAACTTTCCGGTATTCTCCACAATTCACGGCGCCAAGGGGCTCGAATTTCCCGTGGTATTTTTATGCGACCTCGAAGAAGGGGTTTTCCCCAATTACCGACTGCGTAAATCACAGAGGATCCGTAACTGGAACGATGTCTTCCGCCGTTATATCCTGCGCAAAAAACCGCCGCCAATAGAGTGTGATATCGATGAAGAGACCAGGCTCTTTTATGTGGGAGTCACCCGTGCCGAGAAAATCCTGTATCTGCTCTCCTGCGCGCAGAAATACGAGCATGGGCGGAGAAAGAAGTATGAGGGGTCGCGGTTTTTGCGGCTGGTGTGAGAAACGTGCGCCGGAAATTTTCATCGATTGTCCCAAATGTGATCACGGTCACAGACATCTCGCGGTAACAATTGGTATTTTCATGTAACTACTCAGGTGGGTCGGGTTCGTCATTCCGGCGAAAGCCGGAATCCATCTTGTTTCCGGCAAGAATTCGACAGGATTCCGGCTTTTACCGGATTGACGCCGGGAATCGTCCACAGGGACCTGAGCAGCTACGCTTAAATCATTATTTGTCAAACAGAGAGATACTTATGCCGAAAGAATGGCACGATATCAATGAGCCCGGTTTTGGCTTTGGCGCGGGTAAAAAAGAAGAACGTGTTGAGGCAAAAGAAGTCGAAATAATCACGACCGTGGCAAAGGAAGACACGACTGAGGTGCGGCTGGTCGAGGGCGCCTGGCGTCCGGGGCCCAACGGCTACCGGTTCAACGAGGCCTGCAAGGCTTTTGTAAAGGCCGAATTCCTCAAGGATACCGCCCGTAAACGGGTGAAACTCAAAATATTTGTCCGTCATGAAGGCGAGGATGAAGACCTGAAGCAGTTCCCTGAGTTGTTCCTCGATGATAACGGTGAAGGCGAAGTTGAGGTAACGCTCTACTATGGCGAAAAATATTATGACGCCTGGTGCGAGGATCCATCAGCCAAATGTCATTACCTGTTCCGCGCCGAACACAGCAAGGGGGTCAAAGAGCTCGAAAGTCCGCTCCTTGAGATGCCCCATGTTGATAAGGTACATGTGGATTTTGTCGAAATTCCCGATGTGCTTTTCAACAGCGACAGTGCGGTCCCGTGCCTGGATGAAAATGCAACGGTTATCGGTGCGGTTGTTGCCGCGTTGAATTTCGCAGCGGCTAATCCATCGAAAGAGATCGTTGTTTTTGGTCATACCGATACTGAGGGGAGGGAACAGTACAATTACGAATTATCGCAAGCGCGTGCCCAAACGGTCAAGGCACTTCTGGGGAACGATGCTGCATTATGGAAGGAGGCTGTTGGTGACAAAAATCAGGTACAGGATTATCAGTTGTGTCTCAAGTCCTTGACCGATTCTTTTGGGTGGTCTTGTGACCCGGGGGCTGTTGACAATGCTGACGGCCCGAAAACGCAGGCAGGGGTGAAATCATTTCAGGCAGAATTCAATGAGCGCTTCGGCAAATCGATCAGCGTAGACGGCGCGATGGGACCACAGACCTGGGAGGCTCTGTTTACTGTTTTGCGCTCTCTTATTGAAGAGTCATATCGTAAAGATGATGATAAAAGGACACTGCCGCAGCTCTCATGGGGTAATGATGGTTCGGGAGTGTATCCCTGCGGCGAGTCTTTCCCCCTTGATGGTGACGGAAAGGACAATTACGCATCCCGTGAGAACCGCCGGGTTGAAATCGCATTCTGGGATACGGAGCAGGCGCCAGTGCTGGTGGCCCACTCAGATACGGCAACAGTTATCCCCAAAGAGGAGTGCCCGGTTTTTGATGAAAGTGTTGTTGAGAAAAAGCCCCTTGACAAAGATGGTTTTGAGCCGGTGCTGGATGGGGAGATATTCCTTAATACGTCGACTGATGAACTGGGTATAATTTCTCCCGGTGATATGAAAGCGATGCGACGGGAGATCGAGATATTCGATGCCTTTCTTCCGTGGATGAAAGCTTTTGTATCGGAAGAAAACATGAGTGACAAAAAGCGGGCGGCAACCATTCATGCGGTAATGTACTGGATGAGAGTTATCTGCGAAGAAAGGGATGAACAGAAGGTTGATGATATTGTCGCCTCACTGGATTCAAAAATCGATGAAGAAAAGAGAAAATATCTCAATGAGCGGGAACAAAAAGGAAATGTATCGCCAATGGGGCATAAGCTGAAAGCAGGGAATATTCAGGAGTACTGGTGGGTGACTGGTAAACGCATGATCCGGGTACGGAACAAAAACGTTCCCAAACGGTACCGCTGGTTCGACAGGAAAACTGTTGGCAGAAAGCTCCGCAGCGAGCTTGGAGAGGAAAAGGGAAATCGCAAAGAAAACAATCGATCGCACAAGGAACTCGAGATCAAGTTATTCGAAAAGAAGCTTTTTCCTCCTGGTGAAGGTGAGTCGCAATGGTGCAAAGAATTTAATGAGAATTTCAAGAAAGATTTCTGGGAATCCAACACGATTCTTGATGGTGGCATTGGTGCTCAGTTCTTGCGGTATTCCTATGAAGGTGCCCTTGGGGCATCGATTAAATGGGGTGATGAAAAAAGCATAAAGGCCGGCGCAAAAATTGAAGGAAGTGCATCACTGACACAGGCCCAGGGAGAAATCAAGGTTAATTTGCCCAATGAATCCGGATTCGACCTGATAGATTTTCTCCGGACAAAGGATCCAGGGTTCGTTGATGATGATTGTGGTAGTGCATTTTTAATGTTTCAGATCGCGTTTACCGGTTCTGCATTCGTAGGCGTGTGTGCGTCGATTCAAGCTGAACTCGGTGTGGTGCTTGATCCCAAGAGTCCTGAAGCGAATAAGCCTTCGGACAGTGAGGAGTCTGTTTCTGCGGGACTACAAGCCGGAGTTGACTTCTTTGCCGGCGCAAAGGTTGACGCCGATGCTAAATTATCACTCTTAATGAGACTTATTGATGATTATGATACTGCAAATAATATGAAACCGGAGGATGGGGACTGGCAGGAGCTTGGTGACGCATCGTTCGGCACCTGGGCTGCAATAGGAGCGGGGATATCGGCGGGTTTTAAGGTTGGCTATTTTAATGGAAGAGTCAGATATCATTCTCAGATTGGTGCAGCCTTTAAAATCGGGGCGGGAACCGATATCAAAGGAAACGTGAGTGTCGCCAATAGTGCAAAATTTATCTGGACTGTGGTTAATGCATTTAACTGGAAGAATATCAGTGATGTTTTGCAAGATAATGTATATGATTTGTTTCAGGGTCTCATGGCAAACTGCTTTCTGGCAGGAAATACCTTGCTGAAGGCGTGGGAAGAAGGAAGTGAAAGTCTTGATGAAATCATGGATAATACGCGTGAGGCTATGGTGAAAGGCCTTGGGAAATTAAAAGAGGTCGATGACACCTTTGATAAGTTTATTCCCGGCTATTCCGGATTCAAGCAATTCAACTCCAATTTTTTGATACTTCGCTCAACCTATAATTATTTAAAGAGAGTCAATACCGAAGATGCCGAAAAGGAGAATGCGATCAGGGCTGTCAAGGAATCCCAGGCCAATAACCGGTGGCATTATGCGACCTGGCAGATGAAACAGAACCTGATCTACGAAATGCGCCATGGCGGCGCCGGATTGGGCGGATTTTCCGAAGAGGATAAGGAAGATGCGGTAATTACGGTGTTGAAGAGTTGCAGGCATGATATGGAATTTGAAAAAATTGTCCAAGGTTTGAAAATGGGTGATTCTAAAAATGGAAGAGAGAAAGTCGACATTTCAAATCTATTAGATTTTAAGCAGCAAAAAGAATTTGATGACCTGAAAATTAAGTATCACTATCAATAACCTTGGAGCTAATAAAAATGACTATTGAGAGCTACAAAATTGAATGCATATGGTTTCCGTCATTCCGGCGGAAGCCGGAAAGCAGTCCTTCAGTGACAGATGGATGCCGGATTAAGGCAATTAATTATGTAGATTTTAACATTTTGATAAAGGTAGTGGCTGTAGCAATAAGTTGTTTCGCTTTTATGTGTCAACATCAAAGCGAAGCTGGACTATCGAGAGAATTGCTCTGGGCATGCCATAAACCTTGGACCGGAGATTATGAAAGGGTGGCGAAATTAGTAAAAAAGGGTGCTGATGTAAATATTGTCGATAAAACTATTGAGCGCGGCATGACCCCGTTCCTCTATGCCTGCCGCGGCATTGATAAAGAGCATCGAAAATTCAAATCTGAAGCGGACAGAATCGAAAATGAAACAGAATCAATAAAAATAGTCAAATACCTTGTCGAAAAAGGCGCTAACAAGCATGCGATTTCAATCGATAGCAGCACCGGCATTCATCTGGCAGCAATGGCCGGGAAAGATCAGATGATCCGCACTCTCGCCAGCATGGGTCTTGACATGAATGCTCGAAACATGCATGGCGCCACACCGCTTATCGTTGCTTCGGCTTCGGGGAGGCTCGATGCAGTAAAGGCATGTGCCGAGAATGGCGCGGAAATAAACGCGAAAACCGATGATGGCTTTACCGCGCTGGATGTTGCCCGTCAATACGGGACCGAGGAAGCCCGTCAAATGGGAATGTCTGAATATAATGAACACGCTGAAATTGCCCGGTATCTTGAGTCGAAAGGGGCGGTGGCGGGGAAAGAATGATCGTGATCGCTTAATTCCAGAAACAGTATCAACGCAGGAGGGCTTCTTCAGGCGGAGGAATAAAACCGAGAACCCCCTTCTCTCTCTCAAAGTAGAATATATTATTCCATCTGATCTTGCAGGGTCAAACGAGATAGTGGTTTTGAACACTCCCTGTAGCATTACATTTTTCGGCTCATTACGAACAGGAAAACCATCGGTCGAACCGGATGATTTTGATGCCATAATCACAGTGCTGAAATCCGCCGGGTCCAGGCATGAATTGAAGTGGATATTGCGGAGTACCGTGAGTTATGTTTCTGAAGATCCCGATGGTAAGTTGCTTGAGGAGGGGATCAGGAGAGTGCTTCGTTTTGGAGAAAATGTAGAGGGGCTTGAGCAGGCAAAAGCAAGTTATTCTCGAGAAGTAAGAACGATCCTTAGAAGGAATGAGATACGATATGCCTAAGTTCATATTTACGCTACTAATAATTTTACAAAGTATAGTTTGTGGAGAATATGTATGCGATACAACTATCGTTTCATCCGATACCATGGTGACATGCTCAACATGGAGTGAAAAAGGGAAACCAATCGCATGTGACAGATACATGAACGGAGAACTGCATGGAAAGCAGATCGAATGGTATGAAGACGGAACACTCATGTCGGTTATGCACTATCAAAAAGGCTCGATCACAGATACATCACTTACGTATTACCCAGATGGAAAGCTTAAAGTTAGGGCTATTCAGGATGGGTTTAGCATAACTTTGTCGAATGAAGGTGACACCCTTACATTAAGCAGAATGAAAAATGGCAAGTCTCATGGTGAAGCAAAATCTTTTTTTAAAAATGGTAAAAAAAAGGCAATCTGCAACTCCAAAGACGGCAAACAACACGGTCTGAGTCAAACCTGGCGTGAAGACGGGACGCGCAAGGACAGCACGGTATACGAAAACGGTGAAATTGTTGAAATACGGGAATATTTCCTTTCCGGCAGTGCGCGGTACTGGGCAACGTATTCCGAGGGCGCCATGGAGAATGCCGATTTTTTCACTCCCAAAGGAAAGCTTTCGGGAAAAGTGAGAGAGGGCACGGGGGAATATGTAGTATACTCCGAAGACGGCCGGGTCCGCTTTTTCAGGGAATACAAGGCCGGCAAACGGGTAAGCAACCGGAAGCTTGGGCCGGGGGAGGAGCCGTTGGGAGAGTGAACGATACCGGACTATATCCCCTGAAACAACTTCATCCGTCGCAGAAGTCGATTGTTTTGGTCCTGAACCGGGTTCTGCTACATATTCCCAGATCGATATAATACCTGATTTTAAAGTAATAATTTTTTGGTTTTAAGCGATTAATGCGTCAGTTTCAAGGGCTTACAAGGGAGATTTTGAGGGGCAAATCGAAGCGTAAGAGGATGGTTAAGCGGTTAGAAAATGGAAGAATAGGCGATTTTAGAGTGGAAACAGGATTATTGGTGGTCCGACCCGGAAGTCCCGAGCCAAAGTGGAATGCACATTGCCCGGTGTGGCTAAACGGTTTGTTGCAGGTAACGACCTGCGGGTATTTGCTCTTTCTATGCCAGCCTTTCGGCATAGCATATAATCAAGCATTTTCCTTAGAAGAGATTTAAAGGGATGGAATTCCTTTCCAAATAATTCGGCCTTTCGAAAGTTCAATATATTATTCGTGACCGGCCGTCGGGCATCATGTTCTTCATGGAACGCCGGGCTTTTTGTCGGTACTTAATAATGTATACACCCGGTGAAGTTATGGATGAATAATTGATTTTTCTTCCCCGGAGATCCCAGGCATGAATAGTTTCTTTGTGAGGAAATAAATTTTTTGCAGGCCCCGGTTTTTCCGTCTGTATAGCAACGGGAGTATCATTCAGGTAAACGAGAGCCGCATCGTATGTGGTACCGCTAAAAGAAAAATCGCCAAAGGCGCCGGTGACAATCACTCCCCCGTTACCGGTTGGGGCTGCATCCATGCCCACATCCCGGACATTCAGCTCGCCAAAGTGACGGCTCCAGAGGGTATCGCCCCATTCATCGGTCTTGATCAGATAAATATTGGTTGTAAATTCGCTTTCATCGGGGTGGATACTGGAACCCGCAATGTAATAACCTCCCATTGGTCTTTCGAAAACGGCATGACCATAATCGGGCCAGGTGTAGCCGATTGATTTTGTCCAAAGTGTGTCGCCCCGGGCATCGGTTTTCAGCAAGAATACATCGGGATAGTTTTGACCAAAGGATTCGGTGGTGCCCGCGATTATAAAGCCGCTGTCTGAAGTGGGGCGGATACAGTTACCGGCATCATAGCGGTAATTTGTCGGGCCGCTATACACCCGGGTCCAGAGCGTGTCACCCAGAGAGTCGGTTTTGACAATAACCAAATCCGCATAATCGCCGGGGCTGCCATTTTGCATACCGTACGACTGATATCCGGTGATCATAAATCCGCCTTCCGGCGTTTTGCAAAGGGAGTGACCTGCATCGAAGGACGCGCATTTGATCGTTTTACTCCACAGCGAATCACCGGCGCTGTTTACTTTGACAAGGTAAATGTAATTGTAGTCAAAGGAAATTGCCCCCGAAGAAACTACCCGGCCGGCCATGCCGGTAAAAACAAAACCGCCGTCGGATGATACAATTATTTCATGAGCAATGTCATCGAGCGTGTCGCCAAAGGTTTTTGTCCAGAGGGTATCCCCGTCTTTACGAAGGCGCACCAGATAAGCGTCCTTTTCCCCGGCACCAAAGGAAGCGGTGTAGCCGGCAAGAATGAAACCACTGTCGGCGGTTTGCACCACCGAATGAGCTTCGTCGTCTTCGCCACCACCCCAGGACCGGGTAAAAAGAGTATCACCGGTCCCGGTGAGTCGGATAAACCAGACATCTTTCTTTCCTTCACCGAACGAAGATGTATACCCGGTCAGAGCGAACCCGCCCCCGGGAAGAGCAATAATGGCATTGCCCCGTTCCGATCCGATGCCGCCAATTGACTTTTGCCAAGTCTCCAATGCCGCAGAAGAGTGAAACAAGAGAAAGAACACTATTCCCAAAATAACCGATTTCCTGTAATCTTTCATAAAAATACCTCCGTGGTAGTTATAATATATTTCGGACCTAAAATGATCTACAAGAGCGTTTCTCATATCGGCCGGGGATAAAAATGATCGGGAACCATTAAACAGGCAAATACAGCCATTTTGTTATGACGCCCATTTTCGGAACAAAGAAATAATGAAAAAGGAATCCGCGTAAGTCGTTGATTTTTCGACGATAACAATCGATGATAAGGATGTAACTGGTTGATATTATAGGCGATATGCCGAACCAGTCTGAATTTACATCTCTAGTAAGGGATTAATCTCCGATATTGACACCCTTTTTGCTAATTTATATTTTGTCTATGTCATACATATTTCATTCTTTATCGATTTGTGTAAATATTTCGGATATTATGACAATAAAAACAAAAAAGGGATGGTTCTGCTTTATTTCCTTCAGGTTTCCGGATATTCTTTAATTGATTACCTGCACCCTCTATTTTATAGTGGGTAATAGTACTTGCCATAATCTTATAAACGTTTATAAACGAGGAGGAGCTGATGCAAGGTCGAGGCATACTCGGGATCATTCTTACCACCTGTGCACTTATCGGAGTGAAGTGTGCCACCGATGATGGTATATCGTCGAATACCGCACAGCAGGAGACACAAACATATACGATTGGGGGAACGGTAACCGACGGCAGTGGTAACGCCCTTCCCGGGGCGACGGTTGTTGCGGAGCCGGGAGGACTTTCGACGGTTTCGCTTACCGACGGTTCTTTTACTCTGGATGGTTTACCGGAGGGGACTTATAGCCTACACTATCATCTGCTCGATTACCGGGACACCCTTTCTGCGGCCCTTGCGGTGGGTGCGAGTGCGGTGCTTGCCGATGCCGGGGCCATGCAGCTTACCTATCGCTACGGAACAATCCAGGGGCAGATTGTGGATGCCGGGGGTATGCCGGTCATCATGGCGGGTATTGCTGTCGAACGGCAAGTGTCCAGGGACATGTCGCTGACAAACGGCGAATTTTTCCTCAGCAAAGTAGAGCCCGGGACGGTGAAACTTTTTGCCGCCTATCCGGGAATGGGATACGGCTCCTTTGAAACAACCGTGGTGTCGGACGATACAGTAAAAAATGTTCAGATCGTTCTGGATCGTATGGGAGGAACGGTCTCGGGGCGTCTGTTCAAACCAACCGGCACGGCCAAAAGGCAGGTTGCACTCGGTAAGCAAGCCGCCACTACTCAGGATGTACTTTCGGGAGCGGTAGTTACTGCCGTGGGCGGGGTGATTTCCGATACCACCGATTCGTCGGGAACATTTTCACTGAGCGGCGTGCCCAGTGGCGGTGATGTATCTCTGACTGTAACCTCCGGGAGCGACAGCATGGATATCGGTGGTATTCAGGCGGTTGAAGGCGGCCAGTCGGATATCGGCGATGTGCCTGTAGTAAAGAGCGCCTCATCGGGCGGCATAACACTGAAACCATCCATTGTCTTTGCAAATTCAACCGATCAGGGGATAACGATTCTTGCCGATGCATCGACTACCGGCAGCGTGAAAATCCGCTATTTTGCCTGGGATATCGATTCGGACGGCACTCACGATACAACAACATCGAGCCCCATGCTGGAGATCGCCACCGGCGCGGTCGGTACCCGCTATGTCGGTCTCAGGGCCCAGGGGATCGACAGTACGGTCTATGCCACTACCAGCATTACCGTGGTTGTGAGGGATGAAAACCTGCAGGCCTACTTTATCCACGGTCCGTCGTGGATGACCGACCGGGCGAACGTGGGAGAGCAGTACACCGATACGGTGTATGCCGTCGATGCCAACAACGATCCACTTATCTTCTCCTTTGTCGATTCTACCATAGGAATGGGCCTCGACGACAGCATCATTACCTGGCTCCCCGGCGCCGAAGCACTGGGGCTCAACAAGGTTGCGGTTGCGGTGACCGACGGCAAGGGAGTGTATGATACCCTGAGCTGGGTGGTGGTTGTTGCTGAAGCTACCGATACGACGGCTTCGGACATGCAGTTCAATGGTGCCTGGCGGCTCTATACGGCACGGGTCGACAGCGCACCCCTTGGAGTGTTCGGAAATGCGGACATGTCGGTTGATGTGATTGTGGATATATTTACAGGATATACGATCCGCTATTCTTACTCGGATGGTGACAGCGTGGTGGCTAAAGACACACTTTCCACCGTGGTCAAGGGGGATACACTTGTTCTGGAGGCCATGACATCGGACAGTACACCAGTTACCTTTCACGGTACCATCAGCGGCAACTATCTGGTGCTGCGGGGAGAATCCGGCAGTGCGGTTGCGGTGTATACGTTGCTCCGCCACGGTGGTGCGGTCCCTCCCGCGGAGTGGAGCGGTACGGGTACTGTTACAGCCGATACCACCGCTCCCGAGTTGACAATTGTTACTCCACATAACGGCGACACCCTGACAACGTCGACCATTACCGCTGCAGCACGGGCAACCGACCCCTCGGGGGTGGCCGCGGTGATTGTCAATGGAAAACGGATGGAGATCGGCCTCGACGGTGTCTATTCCGCCCGGGTAAGTTGCACGGAGGGACCCAATGTCCTGGTTTTTTCCGCTCGGGATTATGAAAGCAATATTGCCCATTCCGACTCGATTACCGTTTTTGTGATAGCGCCGCCGGATACCGGATCTACCGACACCACCAGGGCTGGAAGTCCTCCCATGATTGTGGTTGAAGACCCCCAGCCGGGAGACACGGTGACCGTGAGTCCGATAGTATTCCGATTCCATGTCTTTGCCGAAAGACCTCTGGTTGCAGTGTCCACCAGTGATACCAGTTTCCCGGTTGACAGCATTCGTTCGAGCGCTGAATTCGCTACTCCACTAACACTTACACCGGGAATGAACAGTCTTACCATTACCGCCAGGGATAAAAACGGCACAACCGCTACGATGGTTGTAAACTACATGTATAATGGTGATACGAGCGGTACCGACACCAGTACCATCGATACGGGAACTGTCGACACAACCACGCCGGGCACCGACACCCAGGGGCCGTCGATCAGTGTGATGAATCCGTCCTGCGGGTCGACGGTTATCGAGCAACAGGTATGGGTCGAGATCCAGGCAACCGATCCGTCGGGCGTTGAGCGGGTGATGATTAACGAGGAGCCTGCTGAAATGACTGATTCGTCGAGATATGCCATTCACCAGCCGCTGAGCCTGACATCGGGGGCGAATATGATTTTAATCAAGGCCTTCGATATGATCGGTAACCAGTCGATCGACACCTGTATGATCTACTACAGTCAAGACACGAGCGGTACCGACACCAGTACCATCGATACGGGGACTGTCGACACGACCACGCCGGGCACCGACACCCAGGGGCCGTCGATCAGCGTGGTGAGTCCCACCTGCGGGTCGACAATCGACTCATCGCACGTCTGGGTACGGGCCCGGATAACCGATCCTTCGGGATTAGGAATGGTTCTTATCGGTTATGATAATGGTGAACAGGAGGACAGCATCACCTATCGGAGCAATCGTCAGATCAGCTTAAGCCCTGGATCGAATATGATAATCATCCGTGCGGATGATCTTGCCGGTAACCAGACGATCGACACCTGTGTGATCTACTACAGTCAGGATACGAGCGGTACCGACACGACGACGACCGATACGACGACGACCTCCGGAGGAGACACCCAGGGGCCATCCATTAGTTTTACCGATCCAGTATGCGGTTCAACATCAAAGGAACAGCAGATCTGGGTACAGGTGGAAGTGACCGATCAGTCGGGAGTGGAGACCGTGAGAATCAATGATCTCCCCGCAACAAGGGAGTGGGGAAACAGCTATCGAAGCTCGGAGGCGGTCCAGCTATCCGCCGGTAGCAACGTAATATTTGCCATGGCTACCGATACCATGGGAAATCAGTCGGCGGATACGTGTATGGTTAATTATTAGTAAAGCGAAATCAATTTTTCGCATTGGTCGGAAAAACACGGAAAAGTGATGCCGCCACGGCGATCATTCGGTGACGACCAGTTTCCGATAAAAAATTGTTCTATCCATGACCCCGGTCAGGGCATATATCCCCGGGCCGGGGTTATATGCTTTTTTGCCGTGCCATTCATACCTGTTCCGGCAGACAAATTCCATTACCTTTTGTCCCTGAAAATCAACCAGCGAAAGTTGAGTAAGATTTATATTCCGCATACCGGAAAGATAAACAACCATGTGCCGGGAGCATGTTGAAATGTGAAAAGCAATATTGTGGCCCCCAATACCGGCAGCTTTGGTCGGATCGACTGCCGTATCGGTGTATTCGTAGGCGCCGATATCAATGCCGGAACCCTGTGGACGGAGCGTTCCGGTGATATCTGTTGAGGGAGCCAGGGATTCATTTCCAGCATCGATAGCATCACATTCTGCTTTAAGACGAAGGTCGAGAGCATCATAGTCGACAAAAAAATCTGTCGGATCGCTGATAATAATATTGTGGTCTTCAGTAACGCCGATATCGCTGCTGTTGAGGCTTGTAGTAAGATTGTTGCGTACAATGCAACCGCTGCTTGATCCCCGGGTTTTATGGTCGCCGATCCGAATCCATGGGGGGCCGGGATTCTGATTGTTGAGATCGCAGACCGTGTTATTGACTATACGGCAGTTGAAAGCACCCAAAAGTGTGATGCCGTGCCAGTGGTCGGTTATTATCACATTGTTTTTTATCACCCAGTCTTCGAAGAAGCCGTCAAAACAGCCGATTCCCTGGAGTGTGCCTCTGAACGGCTGATCGGGATTTTCGTAGTTGATTATGGTATTGCCGATCAGCTTGATCCGATAGACAGTGCCCTTCCCGACGCCGTCTGCGGTGCGCGACCACGACTGAAAACCATCATCGTGATTAGAGTTGACATCATAGCAATTCTTGATCAGGTTGTTGCTGAACGTTTCATCATCACCAAGCCCCCGGAGGCCGTCACCGGCAAAATTCTCGACCGTGTTGCGGTCGATCAAACAACTGTCACCCGAAACACTGATACCGAAATTGACATTTTTGCAGTGATTGTTGCGGATGGTGACGTGAGTCCCAGAAACACCGATCGCATTGCAGGATTTTGTGTCCCAGTCGCTCATTGTCCAGGAGGAAGCGTCTTTGAGAGAATAGATAAAACAGTCTTCCACAAAGATTTCCCTGCTCGGGCCGGAATAGTTGTGATTTTCGACAACTGCAAGCGGGCTCACTTTTGCATAGGGTGAGACAAATTCGGGGCTTATTTCAAGACCCTTAACTCTCCACTTGCATGCGCCGGTGATTTTAAGGCTCAGTGCGCCGGGAGTATGCCCTTCCTGCGCTGCTATGGTAATAAAATCGGTGTTGTAGCACCGTGAAATCGTGATCTCGCCGTGAAACCCGGTCCTTAAAAGAAGTGTGTCTCCGGCTTTGACTGGCGCACCTGCATTCTTCGGTTCGAGCGCCTCTCCCCAGTGGTAAGGATAGGCTGCCGGTTGCCTGGTCTCGATTTTGTTGTTGTCGATTACCTCCTGCAAAGTCGACCAGGGATTCTGTGAGGAGCCGTCGTTATTGATACTCCCATTCTGTGGATCAACAAAAAAGACGCTCCCATAGCTGAGAGCAAAGCATCCAAGGATAGTTGATACCAGCTTTCTCATTTTCACCCTCCCTCTATTGCTCCAATTCTTCTTTTCCGGCATTTATTTCCTATCAAGCCCCGGAAAAACTTGCGCATTTAATCGCTTTAACGCCCATTTACAGCTCAATTTGCGCATATTTGGATTGGCATTGCTTTTGCATTTGTATCTCCAGTCGTTTAGAAAGGATATGCAATGAACAAGCACCAGCAGAGACTTATCAGCGAAGCCAAACGGAAATACAAGCGCATTTATCCGTGTACTGCAAAGCCATCCCTTGCCGAATGTTTCACCCTTCATAATAATAAATTACTTTTCTGGTTTAATACCGATGATCATACCACCCATGTGATGACCGCTGAGATGCAGGCCAGCTATTCCTGATAGCCGATCTGCAGCTTTTTAATGTTGTTACCTTCCGGTGTTGCGAGAATGACAAGTCCTTTATTCGTCGATAGCCTATGCAACGCTGTGGATCCGGTATTTTGCTCCCCTTTAAATTATACCATGATTGGTCCTGGTGTGAAGAGCTGACTGTGAGAAAATTTCCGGCATTTGTCCGGGCAGACGAAGCTGCCGAATAGTCGATTATCTCCGGATGAAAATTCCTAAATACTTTTAACTGGTCGGCGACAGTGTCGCAGTTCTCCTTGTATAAATAGGGACGGAGTTTCTTTATTGCTTTATCCCTTGAAGCGTAGTATATTTATAGCATGCCACGAAAGCGACGCATATCCATTCCTGGAGCAGTCCATCATATCATTTCACGTGGTATTGATGGTCGAGAGATTTTTATTGATGACAATGATCGCCGTTTCTTTATCGCACGTATTGGAAGATTACTGCAAGAAAATAATTACCGCTGCTATGCCTGGGCGCTTATGAGTAATCACTATCATTTTCTCATTCGTACCAGCACAGTTAGCTTAAGCCGATTTATGCGAAAATTGAATACTACCTATGCAATGTATTTTAACAAAAGGCACACGAAGCAGGGATATGTATATCAGGATCGATACAGGTCACGTATATGTCAAGAGCGGGTTTATTTCCTGGAGCTTGTAAGATATATCCATCTTAATCCGGTTCGTGGCGGGGTTGTAAAAAATCTCAAGGAATTAGAATCTTATCCCTGGTGCGGTCATGGTGGAATTGTCGGTTATAATAAACCTGAATGGCAACAAAGTGGCGAGGTACTTGCTCGATTCTGCAAAAGCAGGAAAAATGCAATTCAAGCCTACCTATCTTTTATGCAGGAAGGACTTGAGAAGGATACCGGACTTTTTCAGGAGGACATCTATATATTCAAGGACAAGCAAGCTCAACAGAGCAATAAAGCTGTTGATGATCGCATTATTGGCGATAGAAGCTTTATTGAGGAAGTGCTTCACAAGGCAAAGCTTGATCACGAAAAGGAAAAATTGATTAGCAAAGTGGATAAGGATATAAGACAGGTAGCGGAATGGATTTGTCGCTCAAATGGGATTAAAATGCAGGATCTTCTGCGCAAAGGACGCATGAATAGCAGGTCAAAAGCTCGTGAGACATTTTGTTTTAAAGCACATAGTCTTGGGATTACGATGAAAGAGATTGCAGATTTTCTTGGAATAGGGGTGCCGTCGGTATCAAAGCTGTATTATAAAGGTCTTGAAGAGGGAAAAGAATAGTATTGATAAGATAACATGTTGTTTAAAGAAATAAAGAAACCCCGTCCCGAGCTTTTTACTTTCTTATTACCTTTTGATAATATTAAAAGAATACCATCATTCCCCAAGCTTTTTATACATACTTTCGGCAATCTCTCCGATTTTTTCGTCGCTGGGTTTCCTTGCATAATGCACAATTTCGCCTTCACAGACCTCAGCGCCGCTTAGAACAAGCATTTCGGTTATTTTGTTGATCGCCTGCTTGCCGCCGGTCCAGGAAAAGGGGAGCGCTTTTACCGCGAAGGGAAGGGTCTTTTTGCCCTTCAATGAACTGAGTGAAGTTAGATATTTTATTATAACCGGTGCCGCAGTAAATGCCCATACAGGAGTCCCGAAAATAAGGGTGTCGAACTGATCGATTTCAGGTGTGTTTACAATGGTGAAATCTCTGGCCCCTGGCTTGACGATGCCGTTTGTTCGAAGCATCTGAATATCGGCATCATGGCCATTCTTCCGTAAAAGGTCTGCCAGTGCACGAGCAACATGAACAGTATGGCCGGTTTGTGAATAGACGATTATACCTGCATTCATAACCGATCTCCTTTGTAAGGTGTAGCATTAAAATAGATGATACCACCGGAAATCTAAAAGCCATACCCGTACAATGCTCGAAATAGCTGGTAAAATTCGCAAACAAAATAATTTTCCGGGGTTATCCGTCAGTTCGGGTGGTCTCTATTTATTTATCCCATCTGCAATCGCCGCAGATGCTCCCGGGCTACGCCCGCCCACCAGGATTGGGGATTTTTCTGGTAGAATTCGGTAAACGCATTGATCGCCTCAGTTTTACGGGACACTTTCATGCCGGTCTGACCGAGGTTATACTGACCCAGAGGATTTTCGGGTTGCTTTTCACTGTAAGCTTTGATGCAATCGAATGCGCGTTCGAAATTACCCTGCTGATAATTGAGGATGCCGGCAACAAAGAGGTCGTCGGGAGCCGATTCGGCAAGAGTATCCGCCAGGCGGCTTTCGGTTTCTTCTAAAAGTTTTCTGAATTGATCTGATGATAGATTGAAAGATTGATACCGGGGAGGGCAGTAAATCTCGTTTTTACTGGGGGCAATCTCATGCTCGAACCAGACCCTGGTTTCTTTTTGGAGCACTTTGAATCCCTTTGCCTCGGAGGTCATCCAGGTAGTGTAATCTTTGGTAAAGCTTGATCTGATTTGAAACAGTGAGCGGACTCCCTTGAGATGGGGGAGTTTGCTGTAGGAGTTCATCATGGTTTTATCATCATCAACATCAATACGGTATTCGATTATTGCCGAAGCGATCGACGCCATAAAATTGCCAGCCGGTGGGCAAAGAGGAACCAAAATTCTGTTCGCTTTCCAGTCGTAGAGGGCGTTGCCGTTACCCGGTACCAGCATGATCGAGGGTTTGCCGATAAAGGAGGCCCGATCATTCCTGAAAACGCCGGGGTCAAATTCAAGAATCGTATCAAGACACGAATAGAGCTGTTTCCAGGTAAATATGCCTTTCTCACTTCTCAAAATCGGACAACTTTCGTTTCGAAGCCGTTTTGCCGAGAGTTTCATCAGGTCCCGAAGGTAATCAAGTTCTTTGGTGATACCGGCCTGGATTTCTTTTGGCGACAATTCCTCCTGCTGTTTTTCTATTTCCCCTATTTCATCTTTGGCCTTAACGATATTTTCTTCCACATCGATAATCTGATTGAATAGATCATTCACCTGACGAGCATAATTGCGCAATTCAAGCCGTTGTTTGTCGGATTTAATTTTGTTATAAAGCTTGTCGACCTTTTCGGTGGCTTCTTTGACTTTAGCTTCCCGTGCCACCAAGTCTCGCCGTTCGGGTACCGACATAAACTTTCCCTTCGCAACACTGTGCTTTGTCCTCATAAGAGAAAGGGTTGTTTTATCGATCTCGGGTAGATTATTGATAAACGTTAGCTCCGGAGTGGAACAGACGCCATCAAGTGCAGAGAGCAAAAGGTTTTTACGTCCCTCCTGAATTGATGCAATCTCTTTGCCGGCTTTTTTCCGTTGCCGACGATACATGGCAATATCCCGTTCCAGAAATTCTTTTTTATTGCCTTGATTAATTTTTTCAATGGTCTCTTTCAGCCATTCGGTGACGGTCTGCACTGTAAGAGGTGAATGATTTTCCTGATTCTCTTTGGTTGAGGATTTAATTTCCTCACTATTTTCAATCAGCTCGGGAACAAGACCCAGATTTATGAAGTCTTGCTCGGCGTCAAGAAAGGAATAAACATCCTTTTCCTCAAGAATAAGATCGCCAATCCTGCCCTGAATTGTCGACCAGTAAAGGGAGTTAAGCTCGTAGGTAAATTTGGGATTGGAAGGATCTTCACGAGCCGCTTTGAAGCAGGCTCTGGCTTGTTCATTAAATTCCATAGGCCGGGAATTACATAAATGTTAAGGTAAAAAGGATGTATTAATCAGTACCTGCTCAAAATTAACTTTTATCAATTTTAAACGGAATATTGGTGGAGTGAAATTGCAGGGCAATGCTTTTGTTGTACAACCATTATTATATCGGATACTCGCAACAAAACTCCATCACTCCGTTCAGAAAAGGCTTTTCTGAACAGGTACTAATTAATAGTATGACATTTGGTACAGTAATGCAAGTGTTTTTTCGGAAAAGGGCTTTACGACAGGTTATTTTTCCGGTGGCCCGTTTTTTAATACTGGTCGGTATGACGGGAAAGCCCTCTCCAAATAGAAATATTGTATTTTGATAAGGATAAATAGTGAAGGAGCCTGATTTGAAAAAGTATCGATTGACTTCGTTGCCCGATATCCGAGAGGGCCATTTTCTGAAAGGTATTATCCCCGGAAAGTATATCAATGGGGGCGGGATGGGGTTTAAGAAGCCCAATCAAAGGACCCACACCAATGACGGCCCGGGGGGCAGAGATCTGCACATTCATGAAGACGAGAGTGAAGTGTTTGTGGTTCTTGGAGGAAAAGCCGTTCTGGAAGTAAACGGGGAGAAACATCCCATGATTACCGGTGATGTCTTTGTGGTCGATCCCGGAGAAGACCATCATCTGACAGCAGACCCCGATGATCCCTGCGTGAATCTGTTTCTTCATGCTGGAGACAGAAGAAATGAGATACAGGAGGGATAAGGATGGGAAAGGATATCTCCGTTGGTCTTGCAGCGCTTACCGGTTACAGTAATTTCTTTCTTTCCGCATTGCTCGACCGCACGGTGAGTTCGGTAACTTTCGCCGGCGCGATCAGTATCAATCCCAATGAATGTATCCGCCTGCAAGAGCTAAAAGACAGGAGAATTCGAATCTTTTCTTCCTTTGAAGCATTTTATGATAATCTATCCGTAGACCTGATGATAATTCCGACGCCGATCCAATATTATGTTCCGCACACCTGTTTTGCTCTGGAGCAGGGGAGCAATGTGCTTTGTGAAAAGCCCATTTGCGGAGTTGTTCAGGGTATCCAGACAATGAAAAATGTTCGTGATAGAACAGGCAAGCTGGTGGCAATCGGCTATCAATGGTCATTCAGCAGGGCGATTCAAGCTTTGAAACAGGATGTTCTGAAGGGGGTATTCGGTGCTCCAAAATCTTTAAAAGCCTGACTTTCTGGCCCCGGCCGGAATCATATTATCATCGAAACAACTGGGCGGGAAAGCTGAAAGATCCCGACGGTAAATGGGTACTCGACAGCCCGGTGCAAAATGCCACCGCTCATTTTCTTCACAACTCACTCTATGTACTTGGCAAACAAACCGAAAGGAGTGCAGTTCCATCGAGCATCGAAATCGAGGCGTTTCGTGCGTATCCAATCGAAAATTATGATACTGCCGCCCTGCGATGTGTCACCGATTCCGGCGTGCAAGTCCTTCATTATGCATCACATACGACAAAAGAACAAATTGGGCCCCTGTTCGAATTCGAGTTTGAAAATGCCAGGGTTACTTTTGCCGAAGGAAGTCAGAATTTGATCGCACGGTTTAATAATGGAAATACAAAGAGTTACGGCTCTCCCATGGATGACCCTTATGAAAAGGTGCTGCAGACGATTGATGCTGTTCGCAATGATAAACCGACCCTCTGCGGAATTGAAGCGGCGACTCCTTTAACGCTTTGCGTAAACGGCGGTCAGGAATCAATTACCGGGATATCGACATTTCCGAGCAGTCTCATCAAAAGAACGAAAAAGAGAGACACCTTGTATTTCCATGTTGAAGGATTGGGAACCATGCTCAAAAAGTGCTATACCAAAGGACTCCTTCCTTCGGAACATAGCTGGCCGTATGCACAGAAAGCAACGCCGGTTTCATTGTTGAATTATTCTTCCTATCCAACATATATATCAAGCACTTGATTCTTTTTTAACAATTATTTGAATCATCCTGTTTTACTGTCGGTGGTTTCTTGAAATACCGTCGAGCCGGTTACCAAAAAGGAGTGGTTGCACTCTTGTAAGGCTGTGGTTGGCGAAAGCCGGGGGCGTATCCCCTCAAAGGGGTATTCCCCTCTGATAGTTAATGATTGGTGCAAGAATACTCCAGATTAAAAATAATGATAAAAATGAAACAAAAAAATTGCGGATAATTGCTCATGATTTTACCGATGAAGAGGGGTGGTAGGATAAGAAATGAAAAGGCATTATATTTGCAGATATTTTTTTAAATAAATGAAATTTTTCATGAATTTTTCAAAATTTTTTATTAAATTACATAGCTTGCTGAATTAATGGATAATGGGTCTTGCGATTTTTGCTGCCATTAACCATTTTGCCAGATACTTTCCTTTGGCTAGGGGAAAGGAAATAAGAAATAATTATTCCTTTTTTATAAAAATAAGAAGGAATGGTTCTGATTTAAACGTTTTAAGGAGAAGGTTGCATGCTGCTGAATGAATCCTATGATGCTGATGAAATTCTTCGTGAACATGAGGATTACGAGGAAGATTTCTCTAATGAGGATGATGTAGAAGAGCTTGATTTCGAAAACAGAGCCAAAGACGGTTATGCTGAGATCGTCAGCGATGTCAATGATGCTGAAGATCTTTGGGAATAGTTTGTTAAAGTCCGCAGGAGCGGAAAAAGCTTTGTAAGCCCTGGTTAAGTTTTCGGTTAACGTCTTGAATTCTTGTATTATCCTGGAGAATTTTTTCGCCTTCCTTTGAAGGCAATGTCATGTATAAATTTCTGTTGAGTTCTATTTGAATCCAGGGTATTGGTTCGTTCCCATAGGTCCCGATAATATAGCCACCTGCAAAGGGATCGTTAATTCGTATATCATTTTTCGAAACAGCAAAGGCATCGGAAAGGCGCTCTCTGAGTTTTTCCACAAGGGGAAAAGGGCAGCTTTGACCTCTGCGATTGCCAAGGCATATTGCGGGTCGGGGACTTTGTCTGTCCGGGGATATCGGAGGAGCGAATGCCGCCATTGAATGGCAGTCCAATCCGAGCTTTAATTCCTTATTTCTTGCAAGAGAATTGTTGATTTTTCGGTGAAATGAGGCATAATACCGTTTCAGCAGCAGGTCTGCAGTTTTGCTTTCGGGTGTTTTTCCGGGCAAATACACCGATTTATTATAACAGGTAACGCTTTTCAGAACTCCATCAGGGTTCCCCGGTGGAAAATCATCGGGAGCACGATTGACGTCGATAATCGCACGGGCCGTTTCCGAGATAATTGTATCGACCGCATTATTGCGCAGGTCGTATATCTCCCGGGTAAAGGCGTCTCCATCTTTGAGAATATCCTCCGGTGTAAGTGCAATATGATCGTTAATTTCGGGTGGTACAGATGTGCCACCATGGGGGATGGTAATCAGGACAGGGAGTTTCATTGTTATATTCCGCCTGCCGTTCCATCTCGCCGGATTTCCGCTACTCCCTCGAATTCATTTTCCGACATTACAACAGCATGAACCGCACCGAGGTAAAAAGCATAGGGATCTCTCAGATCGATACGGTACCCTTTTGCTTCAAGGAAATCGACAACGCCTTGCGGGAACCGTTCTCGTTCGATGCTGACCCGTCCTCCCAGTGAGCAATGGATCCTCGGAGCATTCATGGCATCGAAGAGCGACATTTTATCATCGATGACATGGACCAGGAACTGGGCCAGTGTAGAGAAGATCCGCCCGCTGCCGGGTGATCCAAGAGCCATCCATAATTCTCCTTTTTTGAATATCAGTGAAGGTGCTACTGATGCCCAGGGAACGGAATTGGGGCGAAGATAATAGGGATTTTCCGGAAGTTTGTATTCAAAATCGGAAAGATAGTTATTATAAAGGAAGCCCAGGCCTCCGGCGGCGGCTTTGCTGCCGTATACCCGTTCGATTGATTGTGTCAGGCTGACCGCCCATCCATTGTGGTCAATAACCGAAAGATGCGTTGTTTCGCCCGAAATTTCATCTTCGGTAATAAGGGATGGTAAAATAGTTCTATCGACAGCATTTATGAGCTCGGTAATACTCTCACGTGAATATGAGCGGTCGAGCATATCTTTTTCGTGATGTTGAGGATAGAAATTGGGATCAAAGGGTCTGTCGGCTCTTTCGAGCAGGGTTTTTCGGAAGACTTCGGCGAATATATGAAGCCTTCGGCGGTCCTTATCTCTCAGCAGTTTTGCCGGAATAGCATCGATCATCAGAAGTGCAAACAGAAGGGACCGTCCTGCCCCCGGCGGGGGCATGGAATAGACCCGGTGTTTTCTGAATGTGCACTTGAGTGGTGTTCTGAGAAGAGGCAAGGGAATAAGGGCAAGATCATCATACCGGAGTAGTCCGCCGTTTTCCCGCATATCAGCATCGATCTGTTTGGCTGTCGTGCCATTGTAGAATTCTTCTATTCCCTTTATTGATAATGTCTTAAGGAGCACCGCCAGGTCGGGTTGACGAAAGAGCGCGCCTTCTGCATAGGCGGTGCCATTATCAAGGAAATAATCGGCGCCCGAGCGGGATTCGATTATATTGAAGTTTTCTAGTTGTTCATGCTGGAGACGGTGCTGCAGGGGAGTGATCGTGTAGCCGTGGGCGGCAGCGGCAATTGCCGGTTCCATAATCTGCTCCCGGGGCAATGTTCCGTAGCGCAGATGTGCATATCCGAGCGTTGCCGGGGTGCTGGGTACGGTTGATGCCCTGTATCCCAATGTCCGGTCATCCCGGTAAATTGCATTGACATGGGTCAGTGATGGAGCCCGGGAGGAACCGTCCAGAGCAATTACTTTTCGACCACCATAAAGAAGCATCATGGTTTGACCGCCGAGGCCGCTTGCCTGGGGTTCGCATACACCCAGGGTCCAGGCTGCAGCACAGGCGGCATCAATGGCATTGCCACCGGCCCTCAACATTGCAACACCGGCTTCGGTGGCTAAAGGAAAGGCCGTAGAAACCATACCGTTTTTTGAAACAGCGAATTTTTGCGACGAGCCATGCATGGAAAAGCTCCTTTTTGGTGGCACGGTTAATCTTTTATCGACATCCGGATGATCAAGGCAAGCAAGGTAGCACGGTCCAGTAAGCTGTCCCTGATTATATATTCGGTAGGAGAACGCTGATCGCCTCCTGCGGGCCCGAGTCCTTCCAGTGCACGGCTCTCGGGAACAACATACCCGATGGCCGATGATGTTATCCGGTGTATCGATGCGGCCCGTACTTCCAGTTTTTCGGCCATTACTTTTACCTTGCCGTAAAAGTCGTTCACATGCTGGTTTTCATTGAATGCGGGGCAGTAGATGCTTCTTTTTACTCTAATCCGGACTTTTGAATCGATGCTTTTTCCGGCAATCTTTCTGATTTCTTCATTGAGGATATCCACCTGTTTCTCATCTTTGAATCGAACTTCCAGAGCAGTCTTTGCATAATCGGTTGAGAGGCCGAACCCCGTTTTCGCTTCGAGTGATACAGGCCGAACCATGAGCCCGTCTTTTTCCGAATCGAGTTTTTGCCATGCAAGGATTTTATGTGCCGTCACACCGATAATGTCGGTCTGTTTCGATTCTTCGGGACTACGGGCATGAGAAAGAACAATCTGGTATTTGGCACTGCCGCTGCATGAAGTTATAATACCTCCAGCCTTTCCTCCAGATTTCAAACCAACGGTATATTTTGATTTTTTCGAGAAGTCGGTAATCAATTTGCCGCCGAATTTACCTCCCAGGGAATCATCGGTAATGCAGAGAACCGCGCATCGCACTTTTTTCAGCCAGCGGGTAAACCGGAGCGCCTGCAATGCTCCGAGCATGACTGCCAGACCACCTTTGCTCTCGGCAATACCCGAACCGTAGATCCGTCCCTGTACTTCCCTGTAGGGGACCCGTTCCGAATAGGTATAGATCGTATCGAGATGACTTATAAGCAGGATATCATTGTGTTGGTCTTCATGGTTGGTAAAATAAAGAATATTTCCTGCTTCGGTCTGGGGGAATACCTGACGGTTGAATCCAAGATTTTTCATTCGGGCCGATATCCAGTTTCCCAATGAATTTATCCCCTCGGTATCATTGACATAAGTATCCATTCTGGTCATGAGTTTTACATAGTCGATAATAGCCGGGATGTTTCCCCGCACATGACTCCTTAGCCGAACTCGAAGCGGCATGGCTTCATCCCGTGCCCGGAGTTCTTCCTCTTCCGGCGCAGTAATGAAACGATTTCCAAAATACCGGGTTGTGGCAACCTCCACAATACGGTTAACCAGGATTTCGAATGAATACCCATTTGCCTTTGCCGAACAGACATAGGAACCGGTCATACCAAGACTGGCCATCGAATTTATCTCAAGAATGTATATCTTGTTCGATCCATCTACCCGGAAATCGATTCGGGCAAAATCGAGTGTGCCAAGGGCATTAAAGGCTTCTTTGGCAATTCGCTTCAGTTCATTATTGAGTTCTTCGGGTATTTTTGCCGGACAAACCTTCGATACCGGTGCCATCATCTTTGCATCATGACTCTGAATACCTTCTTTAATGCCGCCAAAATCAAATTCGACAACAGGAAATGTTTCAAGATCTGGTCCGTTGCCTAAAAGTCCTACGGCAAACTCTCTTCCGGCAATAAACTCTTCAACCAGAGCCTGTTGACTGAACGTCTGTGTGATGTTTATTACGGCCTCAAGCAGTTCCCCGGTAGAATGCACTACTGCAATTCCCATGGAAACCGCTTCCATCTTCGGTTTCACAATAGCAGGAAAGAGTACCTCACGGGCAAGATTTTCATTGGCCGATGAAAAAAGCCAGTAGCGCGGTGTGGGAAGATTGTGCTGCTCAAAAACAATCTTACTCATGACCTTATCGAGTGCCACCGCATGGGCCTGGGGTCCGGAGCCGACATAGGGTACGCCAAGCATTTCAAGCATCGCCGGAATATGGGTGTATCTGCTCTGGCCCTGTATGCCATAGGCCATATTGAATACCATACCCGGTTTTTCGCCTTCCATAACCCGGGGCATGAAATTGCGAAGCTCCTCTGCGACGTTAATATTGCCCTCAATTACCCGCACATTATGTCCACACTTTTCAAGGGCGGTAGCAACTTTCTCCACCGTTTTCGGATTATAACGCTCTTTTGTCTGGGGACCGAATATCTCAATGACATCATCAGCCTGTACAGCGGTTTTATTGAATATTACAGCTATCTTCACTTCTCACCTTTCTCGATGGAGTGGAATCTTGGCCTCCGGGTCAATAAAGGAATTGCAAGAGGAATAACTTTCATATCCCACATTGAAAATGTGAAAATACTAGAAAAAACAACTGTTACGTATAATTTTCTTTGAAACAACAGCACACAATGAATGGCAACAAAAGCAAAAAAAATGCGGAGACAGTAAAGGGCTGCCCCCGCTTGCGAAAACTAATCGTATCTTTTCAAATGAATATTCGTCCGACTCTTCCTCTTGATCCAATGTTTTATCTTCTTGCTTATCGCTTACAGCCGGATCACTGTCGGAATCAAGGACAATTGCTTCACCGTTATTTTCCGCCTGCATTCCAATTGTTGGCATAGAGCATCAAACATCTTCAATTTCATCAAACGCATCATATTTGTCGGTCATTACACAATCGGGGTCATGACCGCTGATTCGACCACAAAATTCACATTCTTCATGAAAGGCGGCACCATCGTCTTCATCCTCGAATCGAAGCTCTCCATAGGCCATAGATCTACCCTTCCTTTCTAATTTAAATATTTTCAATGGATTACGACCATTGGTGATTGGCGGAAAACCAAATCCACCGGTTTTACAGTGAACATTTATTTATCTTCAGTAATATCAATGCTTTATTTGATTGATATCAAACGCTCAGTGTGCTTGGCCTAAAAATGTAAGTTACTGCTTTTTTGTTAGTTAAATGATGTTTCGCCGTTAATAAATGTTTCCGGGATATGATCTGGTCCGGTTCAATTTTCTGAAGGAATAATGCAATCAGTATGCCAACGTGGTCTGGATAGGTAGATTTTGGCAGGAATAGCAGCTCTGTTCAGGGAGAGCATGCATTATCGCTTATTTTAGGAACGCTGGTGTCGCATTTTTCATTATTTCGGAACTCATTGTTCTTGAACCTGTCGGCTGAATTCCGATTTTTTGAATTCTTCTTTTCGGATAGCGTGTTTGGTGAGTAATTTGTGGAGTTGTCTGGTCGTGATTCCTGCTGCGCGAGCGGTGCTGTCGATTCTTCCCTGATTTTTTGCCAGAAGCCCTTTCAGGTAATTTCTTTCGATATCGGCATAGCTGGTTTTTCGAAGTTCGGCGAGGGTGAGGGAGGTAATCAACGGGATTTCGGCAACAGTCTTTTGGCTGGTGAATAATTCGCCCGGAAAGCTTTCTGGTGTCAGAATTGATGATTTTTCAATGAGATAGGCCCGTTCCATCAGGTTTTCCATTTCCCGGATATTGCCCGGCCAGGAATAGCAATAAAATGCATCAAGCACTTCAGGATGAATGCTTTTAATATTTTTTGAATGGGTCGTATTCAGCCGAAAAAGAAAATCATTGGCAAGTGATGGAATATCCTCAAGGCGTTCGCAGAGGGGTGGAAGTTCGATAGGAAAGACATTCAGCCGGTAGTAAAGGTCCCTTCTGAATTCACCCTTTTCAATCATTGATGTGAGATTGGCGTTAGATGCTGCGATAATCCGGGCACTGGTATAGATATCAGTTTCACCTCCAACTCGCTGAAAATGCTTCTCTTGCAATACCTGCAGGAGTTTGATTTGTGCAGAAAGCGGCATAGTGCCGATCTCATCCAGAAAAATGGTGCCATCACCGGCAATTTCAAATTTTCCGAGTTTTCGTTTTACCGCGCCGGTAAATGCTCCTCGTTCATGGCCAAAGAGTTCGCTTTCAATAAGATTTTCGGGTATCGCCCCGCAATGGACACTGATAAAGGGTTTGCTATTTCGAGGGCTATTTGAGTGTATCAGCTTTGATATCAATCCCTTACCTGTCCCTGTTTCTCCGGTAATCAAGACAGTCGTTGCCGAGGGGGCAACCGATTTGACCTTACTGAAGACTGTGCGCATGGTCGAATTTTTGGTGCTGACAATTCTTAATGAGTCGGAATCCCAGAATTGGTCACGGAAATAATCGAGTTCCGACTGCGCACGGGTCGCCTCGAGGGTGGTTTCGATAACATATTCCGCCTCTTTCTTATCGAGCGGAAAAGTCAGGTAATTGCTTGCTCCTGCCCGCACGGCATCAACGGCTTTCCGGATATTTTCCTGAGAGCAGAGAATAATTATCTCAAGAGAGGGAGCGGTTTTCCAGAAGGGATTGAGCAGTTTTCGGTAATTATTTGCTTGAGCGTATTCGATACTCATTTTTCTCAGGGCAAGGATATCGATAAACAGGAGTTCATATCGTTGTTTCTGAAGCCGATCAAGACAATCGTTGGGATTTTCTAAAAAGTCGGCGGTATATTCTTTCTGAAGACACGATTTAAGAATCGCCACGGCGTCTTTATTTCTGGTGGAGATTACTGCCTGTTTCATGATATTCGATATATTTAAAGAATCTGAAACGGTGCTAAAGAGCTTGAAAAATCAGCCCTTTAGGCGATTGGTGAAATATTCGATTGTTTTGCCAAGCCCCTCTTTCAGAGGTACTCTGGGCTCCCACTTCAGGATCGATTTGGCTTGGGTGATCTCCGGACGACGCTGCTTTGGGTCGTCGGAGGGGAGCTTTTTGGAAACAATTTCGGATTTTGACCCGGTTAGTTCAATAATTAACTCTGCAAGTTCTCTTATTGTGGTTTCTGTCGGATTGCCGATATTAACCGGTCCGGTAACATCTTCCGTATTCATAAATCGGATTGCAGCATTAATAAGGTCGTCGACATAACAGAATGAGCGAGTCTGTGAGCCGTCTCCGTAAATGGTGATATTGTCTCCCTTGAGTGCCTGAACAATGAAATTCGATACAACTCTGCCGTCGTGCGGATGCATTCGGGGACCGTAGGTGTTGAATATACGCATTACTCTGATATCGACATCGTTCATGCGGTGATAATCAAAAAACAGTGTCTCCGCAACCCGTTTGCCTTCATCGTAACACGAGCGTAGCCCAATCGGATTAACATTTCCCCAGTATGACTCTTTCTGAGGGTGCTCGGTAGGATCACCGTAGACCTCTGATGTTGATGCCTGGAGGACACGGGCTTTCACGCGTTTGGCCATACCAAGACAATTAATTGCTCCCATTACATTGGTTTTGATTGTTTTCACCGCATTGTATTGATAATGAATTGGCGATGCAGGACAGGCAAAATTATAAATCTTATCGACTTCGATAAATATGGGAAGTGTTATATCATGACGAAGGACTTCAAAATTATGACAATCCATGAGGTGCATGATATTTTTTTTGTTACCGGTGAAAAAATTGTCGAGGCAGATTACATCGTGGCCCTCCGCTACCAGGCGATCGCAAAGGTGTGAGCCTAAAAAGCCTGCGCCTCCGGTAACGAGTATTCGTTGCATTTCCATTAAGGTCCCTTTATTGTTGCAGGTATAATGACACGGTTTAAAATATGTACTTAAAATAATTGAGAATCCGGATGATGAGAAATTACGCTAATCGATTTTTATTGTTTTAACCATAAGGTATTTTATTTTGTGTGCACGGATAATGCAAAATAAAAGGTGCATTTTTATTTTTTTTTCGGCTTCTGTTTCTATGAATGCGACAAAAAATTGGGGGCTGTGCTTCTGTAATTGCGGCAAGAATATTCTGCCCGGTGATGAATTCGTTATTGTTGATGGTGGAATGTATCTGGCCGGCCATGAAATCAAAGCGACCCGTCACATGCCTGCGATACAATCCGATTCTCCGCCACCAGAAACCGGCAAAAATTATTCGGACAGGGAAAATTTAAGTGATCTTCCCCTTTTTGGCCCCTAATTAATGTAATAAACCATTTTTTTTTTGCAATTTATTTTTAAAAAAAACCTCGTTTTTGAGCGAAAAACGCAAGTTTTGTAAAAATAACCAAAAATAACCAAAAAAAACCTTGACTCTTTATCCGTTTAGTGGTATTATATAAGTAAGCCTACACCACTGCCATAGCACCAGCACGTCTGTTCTTGTAACACTCCTTTCTAGCCGGCCGTGAGATACAGCACTCGCGGCCGATCTTTTTTTATCTACTCTTATTCTTGTGTTTTCATTGCCAAAAATGGCTTTTTCCGGTTAGGTTCAAATTGATCCGACTATTCGGTGAGTATATTCATCACCTTATATATTGAGTCGATCAGATCTCCGGCAATCATGGAATACTCCCCACGTTTTTCCCGGGCAAAATCGCCTGCGATTCCCTGGATAAAAGCACCCAGGATCGCTGCATCGGTTGTTTTGCATCCCTGGGCCAGAAGGGAGGCGATAATTCCACTGAGGACATCACCTGAGCCTGCAGTAGCCATACCCGAATTGCCGTAGGGAAGTATATAGATATTGGCCTGGGGATCGGCAACAAGTGTCGGGTTGCCTTTAAGAAGGATTGTACAGTTATATTCCGAAGCTTTCTGTTTGAGGGACGCGATTATCTCCAATGGCTGCTCGGGCAAAGAACCAAAAAGGCGTGCCCATTCACCTTTGTGAGGAGTAAGAATTATCTCGGCATTAATCTCCTTCAGGTGCTCTGCAGCTCCCTTGAACGCGTTAATACCGTCGGCATCGAGGATCATCGGTTTCCCGGCCTTTTTTACGAACTCTTTAACAAGTTGTGTTGTCTCATTATCATGGGAAATGCCGGGCCCGATACAGATCGAATCATTTTTTTCGGCCAGATCAAGCAACTGGGAGAGTGCATTATATGATGGTGTTCCCCGGCTGGTTTCATCGATGCTGTGCATAACGGTTTCGGTCAGCTTGCTGCTGAGGACCGGCAGGGCACTGTGAGGAGTGGCGCAATGGACCATGCCACATCCGGTTCGTATTGCAGCCAGGCATGCAAGTGTTGCAGAGCCGGTCATTCCCTTGGATCCGCATACCATCATTGCACACCCATGATCAAACTTGGACCCGTCGGGTTTTCGTGGCGGAAGAGCACCTTTCAGGTCGCCGAATTCGGGAATAAATATGTTATCGTGATTTGCGGCAACGATCTTTTCAGGGTAGCCGAGTTCTTTAATAAACAACGTACCGACTGATGATTTGCCCGGATAAAAATAGGCGCCGATTTTGGGAAAGCCCATGGTAACGGTGGCGGTTGCATTGATGCACGGAGAACTCGGTATCCCCGTGTCGTTATTGAGTCCCGAGGGGGTGTCAACCGCAAGAATCCGGACACCCGATTGATTGATTTTTCTGATAACATCGGCGTAAAATGCCCGGGGATTACCTTTAATGCCGGTACCAAGCATGGCATCAATGATCAATGCATACGTATGGATATTTTCCAGAAGCTCGATATCATCAAGATGGCAGAAATTGCCGCTTTTTTCAATATATTCATCATACGCCTTTTTAGCTTCATTCTCCAGTTCTTCACCTTCACACAACCCGAAACACATCACCCCATACCCGGCCTCGAGAAGCAGCCGACCGGCAACGTAACCGTCACCGCCATTGTTTCCTTTTCCGCATAGAATCGCAATATCTCCGGTTTTCCGGTCATTAACCATCTGGTGCGCTACACTGAATAATTCCATTCCGGCTTTCATCATATAAGAATATCCCACCGAAATATTGCTCAATATCGCTTGTTCATCAATAGCTCTCATTTGTGAGACAGTAAGAACAGGCATCATGATTTCGCCTTTCGTTTCAGGTAGTAGAATCAATTAAATGAAACTTGGTGACTAATTTGTATTCAGGATAACACTGAAATATTTTCAGCATTGATTCGCAATATAAGTATGTAAAATCTTTGATCAACCGGCTTTCCCTGCTTGCCATGGTTTCTGTGCCGGCTTTTTATTACGGAATTGGTGTTTCCACGATGGATGCCGATTGAAAGTAAATACAATCGGATATCACTAACGTTTGTACGCTGCCGCAACCAGGCAGTATATATACGAAAATACAAATATAATCTTTCAACAGAGAAAAATACAGGGTCGTAGTATGTATCGTTTGTTTATTGCCCTTGATTTTTCCGATGATGTCAAGGAAGCAATTGCAGGTATCTGTTTTGGTATCCCTCATGTACGATGGATGCCTGCCGACCAGATACATCTGACGCTTCGGTTTATTGGAGAGGTGGATAAGCACCTGTTTGAGGAGATAAAGTCGGCGTTATATTCGGTTCATGCAACAAAGTTCAAACTTTCACTCAAAGGGACAGGATATTTTCCTCCGCGAAGAGATCCGAGAGTCCTGTGGGTTGGAGTTGAAAATAATGAGTTGCTGTTGCAGTTGTTCAACAGGATAGAGCAGGCGCTTCATTCTGTCGGATGCGAACCAGAGAAACGAAAATTTCATCCCCACATAACTATCGGTCGGCTTAAAGAGAAGGTACCGTCTTCAAAAGTGATGCCCTTTGTGGTCAATAATGCGCTTTTTTCGGTACCGGACATAGCGGTCGATCAGTTTTTCCTCTATTCCAGCAATCTTACCCGCGAGGAGGCTATTCACACAAAACAGGAGTCTTATTCTTTAATTGACCCAGTTTAATTATGCCCCAATAGGCCTGTTTATCCCGAACATACGTTTGAGGGTGAATTTTAAGTCTTTAGAATTTGTCTGATCAGCGTGTAAGAAATATATATTCTACGTGCCCTTTTTGGGCCTGCTGAAGGTGTTGTTTACTATATTGTTTTTCTGGAACCATCAACCTGAAGGATTTAGAATTTTATGAGTACACCGCAGAAAGCGCGATTAAAAATAAAAAACCATAATGTTGAACTTCCGATTATCGAAGGAACCGAAAATCAGGTCGGTATTGATATCAGCCGATTAAAAGCCGATGCAAACTGCACAACCTTTGATAATGGTTTTGCAAATACATCATCATGTTTAAGTTCGATAACCTTTGTTGATGGAGAAAACGGGCAGTGCCGTCATCGGGGGTATAATATCATTGACCTTGCAGAAAACTGCTCCTTTGTTGAAGTTGCATATCTTCTTGTTCATGGTGAATTGCCGACTGCTCAGGAACTCAATCGTTTCAGCAGATATTTAAATCAGCACTCGATGATTCATGAAAATATGCACCACTATTTTGCCGGTTATCCTGCCGATTCTCATCCCATGGGTGTTCTGGCTTCAATGGTGACATCCTTATCGAGTTTCTATCATCTGCTGTCGCACAAGGATCCTAATTTTGATATTACCGCAGCACGATTGATTTCGAAGGTCAGAACCATCGCGGCATTTTCCTATAAAAAATCACAGGGCGAGCCGCTTGTCTATCCACGTCACGACCTGAGCTATTGTGCAAATTTTCTCAACATGATGTTTTCTTCACCGGTCAACTATTATGATATTAATCCGGATATTGTAACGCTGCTGAACAAATTGCTTATTCTCCATGTCGATCATGGTCAGAACTGTTCCGCAACTGCCGTGCGACTTGTCGCCAGTGCGCGGGCCAATCTGTATGCATCGATTTCCGCCGGTATTTGTGCCCTCTGGGGGCCATTTCACGGCGGCGCCAATCAGGCGGTTATCGAGATGCTGAATAAAATTAAGAACGACGGCAGGAATATCAAGAAGTATGTTCAGAAAGCAAAAGATAAAAATGACGATTTCCGTCTGATGGGTTTCGGTCATGCGGTATATAAAAATTATGATCCCCGTGCTAAATTCAGCAAGCGGCTGTGTGACGAATTCCTTCCAAAACTCGGCATCGTCGACCCTTTGCTTGACATCGCTATGGAACTCGAAGATATCGCTTTGAATGATGACTATTTTGTCAGCCGCAAATTATATCCCAATGTCGATTTTTATACAGGTATTCTTTATCGTGCTATCGGTATTCCAACAAATATGCTGACAGTAATGTTCGCTTTGGGAAGACTTCCCGGATGGATTGCTCAGTGGAAAGAAGGTGTTGAATCATCAACAAAAATTTATCGTCCACGGCAGATTTATATTGGGCCCAAAAGCAAGCCATTCATACCTATAGATAAGCGCAAAAAGAAACGGCAGGAGCGGCGTTCCTATTAAAACGCCGCCCGTTGGATTTTAACGCTTGTCGGAGTCTCCGATTCTAATCTGTAACAGCTTGATTCTATCGTGGGGAAATGAAACCCCGACCTTTACAAGTGCACAGGATGGCGCCGTTTTTGAGGTTATAAATGGCGCGTTATTATTGGTGCCAACGAGATACATGATCGGTCACATTATTTCAGGCTAAGGATTATGCAGCAACCAAAGTATATCACCAAGCTCGATCAGCTTATGCATCTCATCCCGCAGGAACGTAAAGCTCTGAAACCGGTGTGCGAAAAGTATCCATTCCGAACAAATGATTATTACCTCTCCTTGATTAACTGGGATGATCCCGACGATCCGATCAGACGGATAATTATACCTGATACCCGGGAATTAAAGGTGTGGGGACGGCTCGATGCATCAGATGAAAGAAAGAATACGAAAGCGCCGGGGCTGGAGCACAAGTACGAGGACACCGCGTTACTTCTTGTAAACGATGTTTGCGGAGGATATTGCCGGTTCTGTTTTCGTAAGCGCCTGTTTATGCATCTGAACGATGAAGTTACCCGCGATATTGGGCCCGCTCTTGAGTATATCCGTGATCATAACGAGCTGACAAATGTTCTTCTTACCGGCGGCGACCCGTTGATTTTGTCGACGAACAAGCTGAGTAAGATTATCCATGGAATCAGGCAGATTGATCATGTCAAAATTATTCGTATCGGAAGCAAAATGCCGGCATTCAATCCCTTCCGGATACTCAATGACCGGAGCCTGCTCGAAGTATTCAACAAGTACTCACTTCCGGAAAAACGTATTTATTTGATGACTCATTTCAATCATCCCCGGGAGTTGACACCGCAGGCACTTGATGCGATGGCGCTTATTCAGAAGACGGGCGTTATTGTCTGCAACCAGACCCCACTGTTGAAAGGTATCAATGATGATCCCCATGTGCTGGCCGAATTATTCAAGAAGCTTTCTTTTGCCGGAATACCGCCCTATTACGTTTTTCAGGGAAGGCCTACCTCGGGAAATCATCCCTTTGCGGTACCGGTAGAGAAATCGTTCCGGATTTTTGAGCTGGCGCGGATGGAGTGTTCGGGACTTGCCAAAAGAGCCCGTCTCGTCATGTCTCACTCAACAGGTAAAATCGAGATCCTGGGAATAAGCCGTCATAAGGTTTACTTCCGGTACCACAGGGCATATCACCCGCAGAAAAAAGCCGGGTTCATGGAATTTGAGAGCAATCCACGGGCATACTGGTTTGATGATTACCGGGAAGTTATGTCGAACTATGCTGCAGAAAATCCCTATCGATGTTTCGGGCCGGATTAAGAGCGAAAGTCGAGAGATGAAGATGAGGGGAAGATTACGAAAGGTGTGAGACAAAAGACCTGGCCCGAGGTGCTATCGGGAGAGGGACAACGATGTGAAACAAAATTGTATACCTTGTACCCCAGGTTTTGGTTGCCAGCTAAAATCCCTGAAGGCCGCAGCAGCGGGTGCATACCGGCATGAGACCTTTTCCCATTTGTCTGCGGAATTCCTTAAAGTCTTCACCATTCCAAACCTCGTAGAAAGCCTGTTCATTGATATTCCCGCAGGTGTAGTCCTGATAGTCCCGGCAGGGGGTTATTCTGCCGTCGGGTGAAATTTCCGCGGTGACATAAATGCTTTCGCAGGAGGAGAATCCGCAATCCCAGGTGTGATCTTCGTAGTAGCGGCGAATCTGGCTTTCGGATGTTATATCAGGTAGAAATTGGGGTACCGAAGGCCATCCTTTGGCTATCCGACGGGTTTCCCGTATCTGCTGAGCGCAAAGTTTGGGATCGACATCCTGAAAACAGGATTTGAGATAGCCTCTATGATTTTTTGGCAAGTAGCCGAATCGTTTTTCAAATACCTCTTCGTGGAGTGCGGCACGTTCTTTGGTGATATACCATCCGAAGTAATAGGGGTGAAGTTGAGTTTTTTCTCGAACCAGACGGTGGATCTGGGAGAGATGCATATAGTTATCATTGGATATCACGGTAATTGGAATAACCAGGGGGGCAGCAAGGTTTTTTCTTTTTTTGATTTCATCCACCCGATCGATGATTTCCATGGTTTTTTCAAAATTATCCGATTTTTTGCCCCGGGCCGGAGAGCGCATGAGGTTCTGCGATTCGGCATTCCAGCCATCAAGACTCAAATAAAGAATGGCAAGGGCGCCTGTTTCGATAAGATCTTCGATGATTGGCGCCAGAGACTGGGCATTTGAAACGATAGAGCCGTAGAGCTTGTTTTTGCCCATTTCCTGGAATAGGGGGAGCAATGGTTTCCACATGGTGGGTTCACCACCCCAGATATAGTAGAAAGGTTTGTCACGTTTTGTTTCGTAGAGTACCCGTTTAACGACGTCAAAATCGAGCCGGTTCAGTTTCTCGCCTGCATCCAACTTAGCGCGAAGGTGCCCGTTTTCACCCCATTGTCCGCATGAACCGCATCGAAGGTTGCATACTTCATTAACCCGGAGTGAGAGCATACCGACAGGAATATCTTTTTCAGGATCCCTTGCAGCAAAATATTTCCTGAGCCCAAGAGGGGCGATGGTTTTCCAGGTGTGTGGATCTTTCGCCAGAGCAGGAAAAGCATGTTTGAATACAAACTGATTCGGCAGGAGGGCAACACCGCGGAGTTGAGACATTGTCATTTCTTTCTGTTCGCTGATTAAATAAAGTGTTTAAATATATATTATTGACCCGAAAACTTCTATGATATTGAAGGTGCAGCAGTGTTACAGGGATTTTCGTCTATTACCGAGCTTCCGTATGTCGAGAAATTCGATCACTTCGAGGTAGTCGAATCGACTAATACCTATGCCAAAAGCTTGAAGGCTTTTCCGCAACAGGGTATGTATATAATTCTATCTGATATACAAACTGCGGGTCGGGGGCAGCGGGGCAATAGTTTTTTCTCCCATATCCCCGGGGGGTTATGGGTGTCGATAGTTTGTCCGGTTGATGATATTTCATGTCATTTCAGGTATAACAGAGCAATCAGCATGGCAATTTATGATATTCTCCACGAGAAAGCCCCGGATACCTGTTGCGCGATAAAATGGCCTAATGATATTTTGTGCAATCAAAAGAAGATATGTGGTATTTTACTGGAAACGTCTCGTCACAGTAAAAACCATTTGATAATAGGATTTGGCCTGAATCTAAATAACAGAACATGCCTGTTTCCCCCCGATATTGCCGCTGTTGCGACAACACTCAGCGATGAAACAGGTGATAATGTATCGCTTGAAGAGATCCTTGCGGGGGTAGTGGAAAATTTCTATAGGAATATTCATCTGGATTCTTCTCTATTGCATCAGCTATATTGCAAGAGATTGTATGGCGTCGGCATGATGATTGCCTTGGGAGAGCAACAGGGTATCTTTGAGGGCGTTTTAGATGACGGCAGGTTATGTTTGAAAAAGGATGGCATGACGCTTTATTTTTCTTCCGGACCAATGAGGGTTATCGGAGACCAGCCATGTCTGTGAACGAAAGCCTTTCTAAAGGATTTTACCGGTGCGCGAATTTGTAATAGCGGTTGATATCGGAAACACCCGTACCCAGGTCGGGTTAATCGATTGTGTCAATCTTACCTGCAAGAAACAGAAAGTTTTTTCTTCGGATAAGATCAGAAACAAGGTCGGCGTTGCACTCAATTCCTTCTCCCGTCAGGGGGAAACCGGACGGCCGACCCCGGTGTATGTCAGTACGGTTATCAATTCGCTTCGGAAAGAGCTTTTGCCTCTTCTGAAAAAGACCGGAATTGGCGCTCTGGTGGAGTACAATCCATCGCTTCCGATAAAGATAGCCTATGATCCGCCTCAGGTACTGGGTTCAGACCGCATCGCCAATCTTCTCTATGCCAGGGCCGCGTATCCGGGCCACGATTCTATTGTTATCGATACAGGCACCGCAATTACAGTCGACTATCTTCGTAATGGCTCTGAGTTTGTGGGAGGTGTGATCCTGCCGGGGGTTGAAACTCAATGCACAGTGCTTCATACAAGCACTGCCGAGCTTCCAAAGATCGACACCAAAAACGCCCATATCCCCTTTCCAGGAACATCGACCCGCTCCTGTATCGCTCACGGGGTACGGGAAGGCGTTGCCGGAGCACTTTCCCGGCTCGTTCACAAACTTAAGAATACATTTTCCAAAGAATGTATTGTCCTTACGACCGGCGGAGGGTGGAGTCACACCGCGCCGTTGATAGATTTTGAAACGACTTTTGTCCCCGATCTGACGCTTATCGGCACCGGTCTTTTTCAGGAAGTGGTACCTTCAAAATTGGGCACGATACCGAATGAGTAATGCACTTGCTATCGCTGCGTACGGTTGAGTATTTTGATGCCGATGAAACGAATGGAACTTCTAATGGATGAGCAGGGCATCGATCTTGCTCTGACTCGCATGACTCATCAGATCCTCGAGAACCATCGAGACCCTTCCACGTTCGGTATCGTGGGCATGCAGACCCGGGGTGTTTATCTTGCCCGTCGGATTTCCAATAAAATCAACGAGGCTCTCAACACATCGTTAACTGCCGGAGTTCTTGATATCACCCTCTATCGCGACGACTACCGGGTAGCGTTTAAACAACCAAATGTTCAGATAACCGAAATACCTTTTGATATCAATGGTATTACCATCATTCTTGTGGATGATGTTCTTTATACGGGGCGGACTGTTCGGGCTGCACTCGATGCGCTTATGGATTTTGGACGACCAAAGATTATCCGTCTGGCGGTGCTAATCGACCGGGGGCATCGGGAGCTTCCAATCCGGGCGGATTATGTGGGTAAAAAGACGACAACCGCTGATAATCAGGAAGTCGCATTGAATGTAAAAGAAATTGACGGCGAAGATTCTTTGTGGCTCATGGAACGATAATGGGACTAGCAATACAACACCTGCTCGGCCTTGAAGGTGTATCCAGGGATGATATTATTCAGATACTGGATACGGCGGATAACTTTTACGAAGTCCTTCAGCGGAAGATCAAGCAGGTACCCACCCTTCGGGGCAAGACCATTGTCAACCTTTTTTATGAGAACAGCACACGCACCAGGATCTCTTTCGAACTTGCAGAAAAGCGTCTGTCGGCAAGTCCTCTCAATTTTTCGGCATCCACAAGCTCGGTAAAAAAAGGTGAAACGCTCAGAGATACGATTCGCAATATTGAGGCGATGAAAATTGATATGGTGGTTGTGCGGCACGGGTGTCCCGGTGTTCCCTTTTTTCTCACGCAGTGTACCGATGCGGTCATTGTGAATGCCGGTGACGGCGCCCATGAGCATCCAACCCAGGCCTTGCTGGACATGATGACAATCCGTCAACGACTCGGCAAGCTCGAGAGATTGAAAGTTGCAATCATCGGGGATGTTATCCACAGCCGGGTAGCGCGTTCCAATGCCTGGGGAATGACAACCATGGGTATGGATGTCACCCTCTGCGGTCCTCCCACTCTTCTCCCGCAACATTCCGAGTCTCTGCCGGTGAAAATAACCGATAATATCGAAAAAGCAGTTGGCGATGCCCACGTTGTCATGCTGCTGAGACTCCAGTTGGAACGGCAGCAGGGCGGAATGTTCCCATCGATCAGGGAATACCGGGAACGCTATGGTATCGATCTGGAAAAAATTTCGGCGATGCGGGATGATGTCATTATTATGCACCCGGGTCCGATCAACCGGGGTATCGAACTTTCATCGAATGTAGCAGATGGAGACAAATCGATAATTCTGGATCAGGTGACAAACGGTGTGGCGGTACGTATGGCGGTGCTGTATCTTCTTGGAGGCGGTGAGAATGCTTAACAAAAAAGATAACCAGAAATTATATCCTGTCGATCCCACAGTACCTCCGGGCTCAATCGGCATCCTGAACGGCCGGGTTATCGATCCGGTAAACGGAACCGACGACCGGTTGTGTGTGGCAGTCGACAAAGGGACAATTGTTTCGATTGCTCCCGAGCTTCCGTCCGGGTTTACTCCCGACACGACCATCGATGCTGCAGGGAAATGGGTCGTACCCGGCCTCATGGATATGCATGTTCACCTGAGGGAGCCTGGCCGGGAAGATCGTGAGACTATCGAGACCGGGACAAGAGCTGCATCAGCGGGCGGCTTTACCGCAGTTGCCTGTATGCCCAACACCAATCCGGTTCTGGATGAAGAATCAAAAATTAGATATGTTGTTCAGCGGGGAGAGCCCTGTACTTGCCGGATTTACCCGATCGGTTCAATTACCAAAGGACTTGAGGGCAAGGAGTTGTCTCCTTTCGGTGAAATGGTACGGGCCGGGGCGCGGGGTGTTTCCGATGACGGGAAATCGGTGATCTCATCGATGCTGATGAAAAATGCGCTGAATTATTCAAAATCTTTTGACATACCGGTTATCTGTCATTGTGAAGATTCCGATCTTACTAAAGGTGCGCATATGAATGAAAGTGCGGTTTCCACCCGTCTGGGAATGCGGGGGATACCGTCGATATCCGAAGAGATTATGGTGGCACGGGACATTATGCTGGCCGAATACACCGGCGCGCGGATCCATATAGCGCATGTGTCAACAGCAGGGTCGGTCAGGATTATCCGGGAAGCAAAGGCACGGGGTGTTAATATCACCTGCGAAACATGTCCTCATTATTTTACACTGATCGATGAAGATCTTATTCCCGCATTCGATACATATAAAAAAATGAATCCTCCACTTCGTACCGCTCACGACCGGGATGTTCTTCTGGAAGGTATTGCCGACGGCACTATCGATATTATTGCCAGTGATCATGCACCCCATGTGAGTGAGGATAAAAAGGACGTGGAATTTGAAGCTGCATCATTCGGCGTAATCGGTCTGGAGACCTCCCTGGGGGTGGTACTCACCTATCTTATTGGAAAAAAAGTTATCGATCCGCACAGACTTGTTGAAAGAATGAGTTGCGTTCCCAATCGCATTCTCGGTCTTTCGGGAGGGACGCTTTCTCGGGGGGCTGATGCCGATATCACGGTAATCGACCCCGATGCACGGTGGAAAGTCGATCCAAACTGTATGTATTCCAAAAGCCGGAACACCGCCTTTGACGGATTCGAGCTGCAGGGATATGCGAGTTGTACTATTTCACAGGGAAGAATCGTGTATGAGCGGGGAGCGGCATAATCCATTCATGAATCTTCCGGCAAACGAAATACGCAAGGTTTTCGCCAATCAATTCAATACCCTCCCTCTTGCAGTCACCCGGGCGCCCGGTCGGGTTGAACTTCTTGGAAACCATACCGACTACAATGAAGGGCTTGTGCTGTCGTGTGCTCTCGACCGGTATATCTATGCAGCGGCAGGACCAACCGGAAAGAATAACACATTCGAATTTTTCTCTACGTTCAATTCCTCGCTGGTGGTAGTGGCCGATGCTGTCCGTCAGCAGGGAAGTGCGTGGGTGAATTATCCTCTGGGAGTGTATACTATCTTGCGGGAGAAAGGATTTCCGGCAGCGCCTTTTGCACTGGCAATAACCGGCACGATTCCCATGGGAGCCGGACTGTCATCATCGGCTGCTCTTGAAATAGCTTCCGGACTTGCATTAAGCACCGTATACGGATTTTCGGTCGACCCGGTCGAAATGGCACATATCTGCCGGGATGCCGAAAGTACTTTCTGTGGGACAAATTGCGGACTTCTCGATCAGTTTTCAGTGCTTTTCGGGAAAAAAGAACACGCCCTGTTTATCGATTTTCGCTCTCTGGAACATCAGACCGTTCCCATTCAATACCAGGACATGCTTCTTGCAATCACCACCTCGGGAGTTACTCATTCACTGTCGGATTCAGCGTATAACGGCCGGCGCAAAGAATGCGCCGAAGCTGCGAAGTTCTTTTCAAAAAGGGATTCTTCAGTCGTGTCGCTCAGGGATGTTTCTTCCACAATGCTCGAGTCTGCAAAAGGGGAACTCGATGATGTTGTTTACAAAAGAGCCGCTCATGTGATTGGAGAAAACGAACGGGTTCGCAGAGGCGTGGAGTTTTTAAAGGAGGGGAAACTTACCGAATTCGGTACCCTGTTGTATCAATCTCACGAGAGTTCAAGAGTAAATTTTGAGAATTCCTGTCCCGAACTCGATACCCTTGTCGATTATGCAGCTTCCCTCGAGGGGGTTTATGGTTCCCGGCTTACCGGTGGCGGCTGGGGCGGCGCGACCCTGACACTCATACATCGTGATGCTGTTGACGAATTCAGGAAAAAAATCAGAGCCGGGTATAAAGAAAAAACCGGAAGAGAGGCATCGGTGCATTTTGCCGCTGTTACCGATGGAGCCGGAGTAATACATTCGAAATCCGAATAGCGAAATCAGAAACAAGAAAAAGTAGTTTCCTCCAAAGCGGGTTTCGGTGGAATATCTTCAAATCTGTTCATAATCGATCTTGGTGATAAATGTATGTTTCCCGCCGCTGATATGGCAGTTGATTTTGGTGCGGGTGGTTTTCCAGATTACATTACAGGTGAGAAATCCGATACTGATCGCAAAGCCCCATTTGCTTTTGTCCTTTTTATACATGGTATTTTTCCATTGATAATCCCTGGTTGAGGGGGCGCTGTAGGCTTTATTCATATGATCGAGCAGCTTCTCGAAATCTTCATAAAACAGTGAGGGGTTTACATGGCCCTGGTTGATATCGTATGAGGCCCCGGCAAGTTTCCCGCCTTTAAAGATATAGGTCATTTTCGAGGTCATACCCGCGATTTTGCTTGAATACTGGAGGCTTGTAGCGGTTTCATTGATCAGTTTGGCGGTTTCGGAATTTTTAACCTGTGATTTTGTCATTCCCCATCGAGCTTTACGGAAATCAAAACCCGCTCCTGGATGGATGACCCGGGTCAGACTGACCGGTGTTCCGCTGCTGCTGTTTTTACGGGGGGCCTGCTGTGTTGTTGCCCTTTGTTTGCTGTTTTGCTGAGAGGGAGCGTCGATATTCTTTGCAGAGAATCCAAATGGGTCTTTGTTCGATGATGTCCGTTTATTTTTATTTTGCAGCATTTTCACCGCCATGACATCGCTCTGAGTGGCATATTTCCAGGTGCCGTCATCTTTGAGAAGTACACTTTTTCCTTCTTCGGTAGTGGCGATCTGCGCAGCCCTTACAATGGTGAAAAAGAGGAGTAGTACCAGACCAAATAGAATTGCCGGTTCCAGATGCTTTAGTGAATGGCGGTTTTTTCTGAAGAGCATAGATGTTCCGAAACGTGATTGGTATTAGAAACAGTATAGATAATGGTACATTTTTTGTGAACGGATGGCAAGAGGATATCGAAGACGGACTGAAAATGTCGCTTCAAACCGGCAGAGGCGCGGCGAGGAGAAGCCGGAAAGGTTTGACTTTCTCGGCTTCACTCACATCTGCTCACGCAACCCTAAGGGTGATTACCTGATGTGGGGACATGGGATATCCAAACGATTCAGGTGCAAAGTTGGTAACGATCATTCCTGCCGCAACAACTCTCCCTATTTTTCTCTGGAGCTTATCTCATTCATTTTAAGAAGAATATCCGTTGGATTCTTTGCCTGGGTGAGTTGCCGAACCATGCAGAAATTCCGTGCACCCGCGTTCAGGATTTCGGAGAGGTTAGCAAGATTGATTCCCCCGATAGCCACTGCGGGAACTGTTGCAATATCGAGCATAGTTTTCATGCCCTGGATTCCGATCACCGGATCGGGGTTTTTTTTGGTTGGCGTAGCAAACACCGGCCCGACACCGATATAGTCGGGATTGAGGGCGCAGGCATTTTTTGTCTGTTCCGGTGAATGGGTCGATATGCCGATTATTGCATCAGGGCCAACGATTTCTCTGGTTTTTTCGTAGGGAAGATCATTTTGGCCGATATGAACACCATCTGCGCCGATTTCAGCGGCGATATGAGGATAATCATTGATTATTAACCGGGTTGATGAGTTAGCCGTGATTTTCTTCATGGCCCGGGCTGTTCTTTTTACGAGTTCTTCGGCACTCTCTTTTATTCTGAGCTGAACATAGGGAACCCGGTGCTCAACCAGTAGTTCGGTCAACCGTTCGTAGCCATGAAGTGGATCGGTAAGAACAGCGTAGAAGCCGAAATTGTTGTTGATATTCATGATTATTCCTTTCTTTACGATGCGTTTTTGTGATGTGCGGCCTGGCGTAGGGGCGTTCAATTGAACGCCCCTACGTTACGGACAATTGAACGCTCCTGCAATTGAACATCTCTACCGGCGTTGTAACGATTATGCAATACTGAATTTCCCTCTCTTTTTTATAACAATGCTTTCGGCAATCAGATGATCAAGGGCGGTGTCCACCCGGTGCTCTTCCCTGTCAATTTTGTCCAGAAGTTGTTTCCGGGTCAGGACTTTTGCATTCAACAATGCTTTCAGAACCATTCCTCTGATTTGTCGGTGCGATCCTTCGAAAGGAGTTTGTTTTTTATAATGCGCGCTTTTCCGGCCCGGGTTTGGATGATTCTGTTTGAGCATGACACCGTAATCCATGAGTGCATTATACCATTTGCGCGGGTTTTTTCTGTCGAGCGTACATTCAACCATTTCGGTAATCTCTGTGTCGGTAACCTTTTCTTGTTCCGGAAAAAAGAAATGGATAAACACCGTGCGGATATTCGTTTCGATGAAAACGACCGGTTTGTTAAAGGCGAAGGCTGCTATAGATGATGCAGTTGCTTTGCCAATGCCGGGCAGAGTAATGAGTTCATCGATTGATTCGGGCAATCGGCTGTCGAATGTGTCAATTACCTTTTCAGCAAGTTTCTTAAGTGAAAGTGCCCGTCGATTGTACCCGAGGCCGTGCCAGAGGGCAAGTACCTGATCGAGCGAAGCCCGGGCAAGGGAATGGAAATCAGGAAACCGGTGGATAAACTCAAGATATTTCGGTACTACTCTGTCGACTTGTGTTTGCTGGAGCATTATTTCCGACACCACGATATGGTAAGGGTCGCCGGTGGAGCGCCAGGGCAACGATCTTCCGTGAATTTCGTAATACCGGTGAATTGTCTTTTGGAATGATGAAATGCGTTTGCTGCCGGGGGTCACGTTAATCTCCAATGTCAAGGAGTTCGAGGCCGCTGGAAGGATCTTTTTTACGGGCAACATTCATTTTTGTTATTTCCAGAATAACGACTTCGTCGATAAGCCAGCATTCCGCCGCGATCCGGGGACAGCCGATAAGCGGTTTATCGCCCCGTCCTGCGCCTGCATGGAGATGGAGTGAGGGCGTACCGTCATCACCAGGGAAAATCGTTCCTACCGCCAGAACTTCCCGGGGCTCCTCGAAACGTTCGATCATTACCTCGGGAGGCATAACAATCGGTGTTTTCGGACCGGTAACAACTCCGCCGTTTTTCATACCACCGATTATCCATACTACCGCCCCCGGTATTTTTTCCCTGGAGGCGATACGCTCTATGCAGGCATAAATGTCATCACCATCCTCAAGCCGCGCAACAAATATCCGTCCTGTTTTCCCTGAACAATATTTCATATTTACATCCTTTGGCCTGTTATGATATAATAAGGGTAATGTATATTACGATAACGCTACCGCAGTATTATTCTCACTTTAACCCATTTTTATTACATGTTCAATAAAAATAAAAAACGCTCATGGTACATGCGTGCCCTGGCAGCATTGCTGTTTGCCGGTTTTGTATACTGGGTTGCCCGGTGTTTTCTTCGCTCGGCAGCAAAAGAAATCAATGCATCATCAAACGGCAGAAAACCCAAAAACGCCAAACGCATGTATCGGGAAGCCATGTTTGTTTAAATAAACAGTATCATTCAGCTTCCCGCCGGCAGCATTAGAAAATAGCTTCTTCCAATCCAGTGCTTTTAAGCATGCTTCGGGGTCTTTATGCCTGCTTACGGCATAACTAATATTATTATTTTCTCTTTTCCCCTTTAAAATATTACACACGTCGTCTTTCATTGACAATATATGCTCTGAAGTGATACAATAATTGAGCACGAATATATACGCTTCGTGCGCCTTGTGCCTTTATATCTACGCTTACTCTTTATCTAGATTTTTATGGCTAAAAACAGATCTATCGGTTCGACAAAAAATCAATTCAAGAAAAAAGAAGATGTTGTTGCCGGTATGAATAAAAAACTGGCATCGGGCAAAGATGTTGTCAAATCGTTTCAAAAAGAGGTTAAGGCCCGAAAAACATCGGCAATCATCGTCTATGTTACCTTTTACACGCTCTTTTTGACAATCGGTTTTTTGACAGCCCGATATCTTCATTTTGAAAGCCGGGAAACAGCTCGAAAGAAGGTGAACAAATTTGTGGAACCGGTTAAAACCATGCATGCCGAATTTGAATCTGATAAAATCGGCCCCGATCAGTATGCACGATATTTATACTACATGCTTGTTCATGCCGACAGGGTGCCGGAGAAGTATAAGCAGGGTGTGCCGCGGTTCACCAGGGATGAAATATATCAAAAAATACGCATATTATGGCCTATGTTGTATACCGATACCAGAAGAGAAATTTTAAAAGAATTACCGAAGTTCTCAATTGAGGACACAGCGAAAAACGCTGTAGAAACGCCTCCAGAAAATGAATCTAATGCATCTATAGAGAGATAATCCCTGGCGGGTTCTTTTTATAGTTGTATTATTCTATATATTACGGGAAATCGGAAAAACAGCTTCCGTTTTTCTCAGAAGTGCAGATCTATAATTAGAGATGCATGATAATGGTCCGTTTTCCGGTAAAAACTGAAATTGAAAGGCATGATTATATGAAACGCAATGATCAGAGTGGATTTACACTGGTCGAGATAATCATTGCAATGTTTATAATGACTCTTGTTGCCTTTGCTCTTCATGGATATCTGTTTTCATTTATCTCAACAAATAAAAATTCAAAAGATATTGCAGAAGCAACATCGCTTGGAAATTCCAAACTCGAAAGCCTTCGAACAACAAGCTATGATGCACTCGAAAGCAATAGTGATATTATCAATAATAAATATTACCGGGTATGGGAAGTCTATACGGATAATGATAAAAAAACGATTAACCTTATTGTTGCCTGGCCTCAGGAGACCGGAAGTCATCAGATTACTCTGTCAACAATCATAGCAGAACCTTAGGAATTTATGAGATACTCGGATAAAGGCTTTACGCTCATTGAGTTAATGGTAACAATTGTCATTGCAACAATTGTCGGCCTTGCATTGACAAACTTGTATCGTGGTTTTGCAGAACAGAACAAACAGCAGCGAAGGATTGCTGAAGTGCGCAGTCAACTTACCCGCGTATCGGAATTAATTGAACGGGATATCAGAATGGCTGGGTACGGTCTTGCCGGTACGGGTATCAGGCCTACGCTTGGTGATCCAGATGATGAGATACTCATCTTCAGAGATGATAGTAAAGGCGAAACAGCTCTCGCTTCAGCCCCTGCATCAGGGGGGACGTGCATTCACGTTGAAGATCCCGCATCGATAACATCTGATCAGTGGCTTTGTCTTATGGGTGCCGATACACTCTATCGACAGGTAGCCGACATCGCGCTCTCTTTAACATCGTGCAACATTCCTGTCACCGAACCGTTGCCTGCGGGCCATGGCTTCGCTATAGGCGATAAAGTTCTCCTGGTAACCGGTATACAGTATTCAATCGGTACCGATGGTGGAGTAAACAGTTTAATAAGAAACCAGAATGGAAAAGAGATAGAGATTCCATCGATTAGTATACTCGAAATAGCCATTAAAAACAGTGAAGGAAATGAAATAACGGCAAATTTTGAAAATGCCCGCTCGTTATTTTTTCGAGTGGGAGGGGTGCCTTCGGGCTCCACAACCTCTGAAACGGTTGAAACCACAATTGAAGCGAACCCTCGCAACTATCACTAATTTTCAAGGAGAACAGGAATGAGACGCATAGAGACTACCGAGGGTTCGGTTTTAATAACCGTGATAATCGTTGCTGTTATCGGTGTAATAGCCGCACTAGTAACGCTGAGGATAACCAATCGTATTATTGAAACATCAAAAAACAAAAGGGTGAATGTTTCGCTTTTGAATGTTGCCGAAGCCAGCAAAGAGCATTTGCTGGCGAATCTCCGCACTAAAAACTTTATGCCCCAGGCAAATACTCGGCTCATTGCTGCGGAAAATCAACAAAACGGACAGGGAAACTATACTGTAAGTTGCAGTGCAAACACGGCCATGGATTCGGTGTGGATTCGTTCTGTTGCGGTTAATGACGGCAAAACCAGATCTATAGATGTGATTGCATCGATCTCTCCGGAATTTGATTTTACGATAACAGGGGTACGGGGAGCTGTTACGGCATGCGGTTTTGTCCGGACCATCGGCACCGTCACTATTGACGGACGCAATCATGATGCCGATGGTAATGTTATCGACGATGGTTTATACGGAATCAGCACCTGTAATACAGTTTCCCAGGAAGGGGCTTCAAAGATTGGCGGTAACGGTACGGCGCCATTCACATCGGCGACTTCCTCCGAAATAAACCAGAATGCCGACTGCACCGGTTACCCGACTACTCCCGAAGAAGTACTCGGGATACTGCCGGGTGATCTCGATGAGTATAAGGTTGCGTCGCTTCCTTCCGGTGACTTCCATGGTATTTATTATTTAACCAACGATTACGGACCGATTGATTTTGGCGTCTCATCAGGGATAATAATATGCCATAATGATACCCGCAGTGCCGATTTTCAGGTGAACAATGGGGTTTTCGGAGGAATTATCATCGCCGACAGGATCGATCATTTTAACGGTGATGCCGAATTGATAGGGGCGGTGATAACGCTGGCCGAAACCGGGGAGGAAATATTCGGCAATGGAACGGCAATTATTAAATACTGCTCATCGCTCGTCGAAAATATTGAAGAGTACTGCGACAATATGAATTGGGAGATTAAAGAATTATCCTGGCGGGAAAGGGCTGGGGATAATTAATGGGAACGGAAGATATTACTATGAAAATGAAGCCTGGCATTACCGATTCGGATGGTGGCGTATTACTGGTTGTAATTATCATTGCCGTTATCGGGACATTTGCATCCATGGCGACTCTCCAATTCACCTCTGCGAATATCAGTGCATCAAAAAACAAGCGTACCGGCTCTTCGCTGATGAATATCGCTGAATCGGGCAAGGAATATGCCTTTGCAAAACTCCGTTCTTCGGAAATAGAACCGGGAGCAGGAACTGAAATCGAAATTGCAACCGACATGGCCTTTGGTGGAGGTGCATTCACCGTGACTTGCAGTTCAAATGTTGCTGTTGATTCACTGTGGATCGTGTCGGTCGCAACACTGAATAAAAAGAGCAAAGCGATTGAGGTCACCGCATTATATTCTCGAAGTGTTTTGAATATCGATTTTTCGACCATACGTGGCGCTGTTACCGCAAAAGGGGATATCACAACAAAAGGAAATATTATCATCGACGGCCAGGATTACAATGAAGCGGGAGATTAGGTGGTGGGTGATGGTCTTTTTGGGGTGAGTACCTGTGGTTCTGTTTCAATCGGCGGGAGTTCGGCAACCGGAGGAAAGGGTAAGGCACCGGATAAAAAGGGTGAAAAACCCGGAACGGTCGAACGTCGCCCAACCTGTGAGGGATATCCTGTAACACCTGAAGAAATCCTTGGTTTGCCGAAGGGAGCACTGCAGAAGTACTACACGAATGAATGTCCCGCGGATGGATACCGGGGTCTTTTGTATACCGATCGTGACTGTGATGTTACCGGGGCCGGTATTTATATCTGTCATAATAAGTGGGGAACCGCTGAGTTGACTAATTTCCATGGTGAATTCAGGGGGCTGATAATTGCCGACAGGGTGACAAAAGTCAATGGAAACGGAAAAGTCATCGGCGGGATAATAACCTTGTCGGATCTTCAAGGGAGTAACAAGTTCGGTAATGGTAACGCCCGTATCAAATACAGTTCTTCGGTCTTCAATAAGCTTGATGAGTACTGTTCGAATCTTGAAGCGGCTGTTGAAGTGACAGAAATATCCTGGCGCGAACTCCTTCCAGGGTCATATTAACATACACTCCGAAAATCTTGTTTATTTGCTCCTACTTTCCTGATTTGTGATCACAGTCACTTATCACCTTAATGTTTCCAGTGAAAATTTTTGATAACAGCAAAAATGCTGATTGAGTAACTTGTTGCT